>JAYFRU010000078.1:0-10187 GCA_040946965.1 Burkholderia sp.
CGAAGCCCGTCAGGCAGCGCTCTTGCCGCGCGCCGCCTGATCGCAAAACCGTGTCTATGTAACCGGATCCGATACAGGCGGGCGGCGCGCACGCGGGGCGTGCTGCCTGGGGGGCGGATACGGATGGTTTACGTTGTCATGGTCGATCGCAGACATTGCGGATCAGGCGCGCGTTACGCAGGGTCGACAAGCTTCGAGGACTCCAGCCTCGCGCACGTAGATCGCCATCCGGTTTTGACGATAGCACCGCAAATTCCGGGAAATATTTTCCCCGGCTGATGCGGGCTATTTGGAGGCGATCATGTCGATCCTAGTACGTCGGGCACGCGGATGGCGTCGACGGGCCCGGCCGACGCGCGGCGAAGGCCGCCGGACGGGGCAGGCGCGACCGCCGGGGCGGGCCGCGATGGGTCTGGAGAGACGGGGCCCGGCGGGCCCCGGCGAGACTTAGGTGTTTACGCCGAACGGCGCGCACGGCGTGTCTCGGGCCGCCGCGCCAGGCAGGTGCAACGGGCTCAGACCCCGCGCGCGATGCGGCGGCGGTTGCGCACCAGGCTGCCGGCCACGGCCAGCAGGATCACCACGAAACCGATCGCGGCCCAGCCCGGCAGCAGGATGCCGAGGATCGGCGGGTAGGCGGTCTCGCAGAGGCCGACCACCTTGAACACGCTCGGCAGCCAGTGCGCGGGCGGCAGGCTGTCGACGATCGGCTGCAGCGTGTCGAAGCCGCATCTGAAGCCCGGATGCAGCTGGATCTGCAGGTGGTGCAGGGCGGTGCCCGCGCCGGCCAGCGCGGCGATCACGATCAGCAGCTCAATCACGGCGAGGCTGCGCCAGCTGCGCAGGCCGGTGCCGAGGAAGGAGAAGATCACGATCAGCGCGAAGAAGTAGCGCTGGATAATGCACAGCGGGCAGGGATCCTCGCCCTTGACGAACTGCAGGTACAGCGCGCCCGCCAGCAGAGCGACGCAGACGACGCCGAGCAGCGTCAGGAGGCGGCGCTCGCGGCGCAGCGACAGCGAGAAATCGTTCATCGGTGGTCGGTCCCGAAAATGGAGTGGTCGGATTTTATCGCGAACGGACCGCTGTTTTTGTGCGCCGGGCGGGATTTCCGGGCGGAAGATGGCTCGCGATGGCAGAAGCTGGCGCGCCGGTTGGCCGGGCGTCAGGCTCGGGCGCGGCGGCGGCGGCGTTGGCCGCCTTGGCCGCCGAGGCGAGCGCAAGCCCGAGCCGCGACCGGCTTGCCGGCCGGTCACCGCCCCGCGCTCAGCGGGTCGCCGCCAGCACGGCCTCGACCGATTGGCCGATCGCCAGCAGCGCATCGTCGCGATGCGGGCCGGCGGCCAGCATCAGGTCGACCGGCGCCCCCTCGCGCGGGTGGCAGGGCACCGACAGCGCGCAGGCGTCGAGGAAGTTGAAAGCGCTCGGATTGCGCGGGATCAGCGCATTGGCGCGCGAGAAGGCTTCGTCGTCGGCTTCCAGCTCGGCGATGCGCGGCGGCACCACCGGCACGGTCGGCGCGAGCACCGCGTCGACGCGCGACCAGAGCGTCTGCTCGGCCTCGTCGAGCACGGCGGCGCGCGCGGCGATCAGGTCGAGGTAGTCGGCCGCGCTGGCCGTTTCGCCCTTGAGGATGCGCGCCAGCACGCGCGGATCATACTGGTCGCGCCGCTCGGCCAGCAGCGGCCGGTGCCAGGCATAGGCCTCGATCGGCGAGAAGCCGAAGCGGTTGATCGCGGGCAGGCGATCGAGCGGGGCGAAACGCAGGTCGGAGACGATCGCGCCGGCCGCCTCGAGATGGCGCAACGCGGCGCCGACCTCGGCGTCCATGCCGTCCGTCACGTAATGGTTGAGCACCCCGAGCCGCACGCCCTCGAGCGGCCGCGCGGCCGGCACGCGCGGTGCCAGGCCGGCGAGGATCCGGCCGACCAGTGCGCAGCAGGCCACCGAGACGCCGATCGGCCCGAACGAGTCGAGCGTGGTCGACAGCGGCACGCCGCCCGTCCTCGGTACCCGGCTGGTGGTCGGCTTGAAGCCGGTCAGGCCGCAGAGCGCGGCCGGGATGCGGATCGAGCCGCCGGTCGGTGCCCAGCGCGACTGCGGCCATGCCGTCGGCGACCGAGGCGGCCGCGCCCGACGAGGAGCCGCCCGCGATCCGCGCGTCGCCGGCCACTTCGCGTCGGTACGGCGAGCGCGGCGTGCCGTAGTGCGGATTGAGGCCGAGCCCCGAGAAGGCGAACTCGCTCATGTTGGTGCGCCCGACGATCACCGCCCCGGTGCGCCGCAACCGCGCCACGACGGGGGCGTCGGCGCTGGCGGGCGCCGTCGAGCGCGCGCCAGCCGGCCCGGGTGCGCTGGCCCCGCGATGTCGAACAGGTCCTTGACCGAGACGGGGATGCCGGCCAGCGGCGAGAGCACGGTGCCGGCCGCGCGCAGGCGGTCGTGCGCGTCGGCGGCGGTACGCGCGGCCTCGGCGTCGACGCTCATGAAGGCCACCGAACCCTGCCCGTCGGGCGCGGCGATGCGTTCGAGCGCAGTATCGACCAGCGCGCGGCTGGAGGTGCGGCCGGCCGCGAGATCGGCGGCCAGGGTGGCAAGCGGAGGTAACGGGGCGAAGGTCGTCATGGCGGCGTCGGATTCGGATGTCAGATCGGGATGCGGATGGCACGGCGAGGGCGGCGCGCCATCCGCCGCGCCGGCGCAGCGGGCTGGGCCGGCAGCGGGCGAGGTGCAGGCAGACGATGGTAGGGGCATCGCCGACGGGCGTCCAGCGCGGCTGGGCCGATTTGCCGCTGATGCGGGTCTGAAGGATAATGGGCCTTCGTCGAACCCACGCGTGACAGACGCGCCAGACCCTCGTCATGAGCGAAAACACGCCTTCCGCACCGTCCGGAGTTCGCCCGGACCTCACTCCGGCTGCCGATGCGGCCGATCCGAACCCCACCGCAGCGCCGTCTCCCGAACCGCCGAAACCCTCGCCGGCGGCGTTTGCCGCGCAGGTGCCGGCCGCTCAGGATGTGGCCGTCGAGCCGGCGATCGCGCCGCCCGACCCGGCCGCGTCAGCCGCTGCCACCGCCGCTGCGGCGGCCGGAATACCGCCTTCGCCCGAGTCCGCCGGGGTCGCGACCAGGCCCGGCGCCCCGCCGCCCGGCTTCGGCGCCGCGCTCGACTTCGAGACCGCGCGTCCGCCGCCCGCCTCGGCGCAGCCGGCGGCACCGCCCGCCTACCTGAAGCAGAGCGATACGCCCTGGTCGGTGTTCGGCCGCATCATCGCGGCGCGCGCGCGGCGCCTGTTCGATCGCGCCGGCCAGCGCATCACGCAGCGCACGCTGCGCATCGGCGTGTCGGCGCGGATCTTCTACCCCGAGCCGGGTGCCAGTGGCCTGCGCGGCAAGACGCTGCAGTACCTGGAGGAATCGATCGCGCACTGGGTGATGTCGCGCGACGTGCTGGTGTTCATGATCCCGACCGTCGGTCACCAGGGCATGCTGCATCCGAGTAATATCCGTCTGCGCGATTACGCGAAGCACCTGGACGGGCTGCTGCTGCAGGGCGGCGCGGACGTCTCGCCGCAGACCTACGCGGCCTCGGGCGCGCACCCCGAATGGCCCGGCGATCGCGTGCGCGACATGTACGAGCTGGAGCTGCTGCACGAGTTCGTCGAGTCGGGCAAGCCGGTGCTCGGCGTGTGCCGCGGCTGCCAGCTGATCAATGTCGCGTTCGGCGGCTCGCTCTACCAGGACATCGCCACCGACGTGCCGACCGCCGGCGTGCACGTCAGCGCGCACTACGACCAGCATCGCCATTCGATCCGCTTCCCCGACAACTCGACGCTCGCCAACATGTTCCCGGGGCGCCGCGAGGCCCTGGTCAACTCGATCCACCACCAGGCGATCCGCGATCTCGGCCGCGATCTCAATATCGAGGCGGTGTCGGCCGAGGACGGCATCATCGAGGGCATCCGCTATCGTCGCGCGCCCTTCGTGGTGGGCGTGCAATGGCATCCGGAGTTCCACCGCGCGGGCGGCGCCGAATTGCTCGACTGCACGCCGTTGCTCGATACTTTCCTGCGCGCCGCGCGCGAGACGCGGCTCTGAGGCCATCTCCGGGTCGAATTTCACCCGGTTCCGACGCGTGCCTTGCGCCAGGCGGCCGTCCTGCAGTTTCTGCCGGCGGCCGCCTGGTGTTTTCAGGCGATAATCGCGCGTCCTTCCTTCCATCAGGAGTCTGAGCTTGAACAAGCGGAGCAAGCTAGCCGGCCTCGGTCGCGCGGGGTCGTGGCTGGCACTGGCCTTGATCGTGTCGATGGCCGGCGCGGCCGAGGTGGCCCCGGCTGCCCCGGAATCCGCGCCGCCCGTGGCCGGCACGCGTCCCGACGTCACCACGCTGACACCCGACAACGGCCAGGGCGCGGCCGCCTCGTCCTCGCCGGTGGCGGGCGAGGCGCAGGGCAATGTCGCTGAACTGATGGGCATGCTGTGCGAGCATCGCCTGACGGAGATGCGCACCACCTACAACGGCAGCTACGGCGCGAGCCTGCTGTTCTAACCTCCCGAGATGACCTATTACGCGACGCTGTTCCAGGACAAGCATTTCTGGCGCGTCGTCAAATCGCAGGAGCGGCCGCGCGCAGAGATGGTCTACCAGAACTTCGCCGACCAGACCGTGCAGCTCTCGGATATCGAGTTGCGGCGCACCGAGCTGGCCGCGCAGAAGACCTTTCTGGAACGCGTGATCGGCTTGTCCGAGGATCACGCCAAGCGCCTGCAGACCGACCTCGACCTGGCGCGCCAGCAGCGCAGCGAGATCGATGCACGGCAGCAGGCCGCGCAGGACCAGGCGCAGGCACTGGAGGTCGAGCAGCGTGCCTCGCGGCTGCAATTGCGCGATCTCGAGCGGCAGGTGCAGCAGCTCCAGCAGCAGAACGAACGCGGCTTGTCGCCGGCCGCGAAATGACGGATGCGGGCGTTGCCCGCCCGCATCGAGTCTGACAATTTCCTTTCCGCTCGCGCTGCTTTCTTGCTCGATCTGTAATGATTTTGCAAGAAACGTCGCGCTTCTCATCACTTCCCCGCATACCTTGGCGCAGCGAATTGCGCGACACTGCGGTACAGTCGGCGGGCCCCGGTCGGCGGCCCGACGGCCGGCCCCGGTGCGGCGACACCACACGCTGCGCGAGTCCCACGCGAAAGCCAGATGAGATAACACAATGTCTACAGCGACACACACCTCCGTCCAGTCGGAATCGAAGGCCAGGACCGTATTCCGCGTGGTCAGCGGCAACTTCCTGGAAATGTACGACTTCATGGTCTACGGCTATTACGCTTCCGCGATCGCCAAGACCTACTTTCCGAGCGGCGACGCGTTCGCCTCGCTGATGCTGGCGCTGTCGGTGTTCGGCGCGGGCTTCCTGGTCCGGCCGATCGGCGCGATCGTGCTGGGCGCCTACATCGACCATCACGGCCGCCGCAAGGGCTTGATCCTGACCCTGGGCCTGATGGCGCTCGGCACGCTGGCGGTGGCCACCGTGCCCGGCTACGCGACCATCGGCATGCTCGCGCCGATCCTGGTGCTGCTCGGGCGCCTGCTGCAGGGCTTCTCGGCCGGGGTCGAGCTGGGCGGCGTGTCGGTCTACCTGTCCGAGATCGCCACCAAGGGCAACAAGGGCTTCTACACCGCCTGGCAATCGGGCAGCCAGCAGGTGGCGGTGGTGTTCGCGGCGCTGGTCGGCGTGCTGCTGCACAGCATCCTGCCGGTCGAGGAGATGACGAGCTGGGGCTGGCGCGTGCCGTTCCTGATCGGCTGCCTGATCGTGCCGTTCCTGTTCCTGGTCCGCCGTTCGCTGAAGGAAACCGACGAGTTCCTGGCGCGCCGTCATCGCCCGAGCATGGGCGAGATCATGCAGTCGATGCTGAAGAACTGGGGCGTGGTGCTGGCCGGGATGGGCATGGTGATCATGACCACCGTGTCCTTCTACATGATCACGGCCTATACGCCGACCTTCGGCAAGGAGGAGCTGCATCTTTCCTCGATCGACGCGTTGGTGGTGACGGTCTGCGTCGGCCTGTCGAACCTGGTCTGGCTGCCGGTCTGGGGCAGCATCTCGGATCGCATCGGCCGCCGCCCGGTGCTGATCACCTTCACCGTGCTGACCCTGCTGACGGCCTATCCCGCCGTGCAATGGCTGGTTGCCGATCCGTCCTTCCTGCGCCTGCTGCTGGTCGAGCTGTGGCTGTCCTTCCTGTACGGCTCGTACAACGGCGCGATGGTGGTGGCGCTCACCGAGGTGATGCCGGCCGAGGTGCGCACCGCCGGCTTCTCGCTGGCCTACAGCCTGGCGACCACCATCGGCGGCTTCACGCCGGCGATCTCGACGCTGCTGATCCACGAGACCCACAACAAGACGGCGCCGGGGATGTGGCTCGGCGTGGCGGCGCTCTGCGGCCTGATCGCAACCCTGGTGCTGTATCGCACGCCGGAATCACGCAATCAGTACAAGGCCGTCTGAGAGCGGCGCCGCCGCAGGCAAGGCTTGCGGCATCGATAAAGAAGGGAGCGCTTCGGCGCTCCCTTTTGCGTTTCTTCACGGGCGGCATGGAGCCGGCCTGCGGGAGCAGTCTCAAGCCGCCCGGATCCGTGCTGCCACTGCGGCCACCACCGGCTCCCAGGCGCCCGGTTCTGACTGGCGGAACAGCTCGGCGCGCGGATACCAGGGGCTGTCCTCGCCGGTGAACCAGCGCCAGTCGGCGGCGAATGCCAGCATCAGCCATAGCGGCTTGCCCAGCGCGCCGGTCAGGTGCGCGACGGCCGTGTCGATCGCCACCACGCCGTCGAGCCGGTCGATCAGCGCGGCGGTGGCGGCGAAATTGTCGAGCCCCTCGGCGCCGTGGATTCGCGCGCACTGCGGGTGTGCCTCGAGCAAGGCGCGATCCTCGGCCGACAACTTGGGCTGCAGCACGATCCAGTCGATGCCGGGAATCTCGAACAGCGGCGCGAGCGCGGCGAACGGCGCGGCGCGATTCTCCTGGACCTGCTGCCGTCCCGACCAGACGATGCCGAGCTTGCGCTTGGACTGGCCGCCGAGCGAGCCGCGAAAGCGGCGCCGCGCGTGATCGGGAACCGACAGATAGGGCGTGCGCGAGGGGATCTCGTCGACGTCGAGGCCGAGCGCGAAGGGCAGGCTGAGCAGCGAGCAGCCGAGATCGGCGCCATGGCGGCCGCGCCTGCTGGCCGCGATGCCGACGCGCCAGGCCTTGGCGAGCGGCGCGAACAGCGACAGCAGCTCGGGCTGCACCTCGAATATCAGTCGCGCGCAGCGCTCGCGCGCCAGCGGCACGAAGCGCGCGAACTGCAGCGTGTCGCCGAAACCCTGTTCGGCACGGACCAGCAAGGTACGCGATTCGATCGGCTCGCCATGCCAGCGCGGCTCGCCCGCCTCGGGCGTGCCCGGTAGCGCGTGGCGCGCCTCGTATTCGGGCAGACCGCGCCGGAAGTCGCGCAGCGTCAGCAGGGTGACGGCGCGATGCATGCGCGCCAGCGTGTGATCGGGAGCGAGGCGCAGCGCCTGGTCGAAGGCGCGCAACGCCAGCTCGTGCGCGCCGAGCGCGTGATGCGCGGTGCCGAGGTTCAGCCAGGCCAGCACCAGCGAGGGATCGAGGCCGACCGCGCGCTCGTAGCGCGCGCGTGCCTGCGCATGGCGACCGAGCGCGGCCAGCGCATTGCCGAGCCCGAGCAGGGCGAGCGGGAAGGCCGGATGCAGGCCCAGCACCGTCTCGAAGGCCTGCACCGCTTGCTGGTGGCGGCCGAGCGCGTCGAGCGTGTTGCCGAGATTGAAATGCGCGACCGCGAGGCGCGGCTCCGAGGCGATCGCCGCCTGGAAATGGGAGATGGCCTCGTCGGCCTGGCCTAGCGCGGCCAGTGCCATGCCGAGGTTGTTGTGCGCGCCGGCATGGCCCGGGCGCAGTGCCAGCGCGCGACGGAAAGCGGCGAAGGCCGCCTCGTGGCGGCCGAGCGCGTTGAGCGCGTTGCCCAAATTGTTGTGGATCGAGGCATCGCCGGGCGAGAACCGCAGTGCGCGCTCGAAGGCGTCCACCGCATCCTCGTGGCGCTCCTGCGCGGCATAGGCATTGCCGAGGTTGTAGTGCGCCAGCGAGAAGTCGGGCACCAGCGTCAGCGCATTGCGAAAGCGCACGATCGCGTCATCGATCCGGCCCAGCGCCTTCAGCGCGTTGCCGAGATTGAGGTGCAGCGCGGCATCGTTCGGGCGCAGCTCCACCGCGCGGCCGACCAGATCGGCCGCTTCCTGGTTTTGCCCCTGTTGATGGCGCAGCACGCCGAACAGATGCAGCGCATCGGCATCGGAGGGGTTGGCCGCGAGCGCGGCGCGGTAGTCGCGCTCGGCCTCGGCCAGGCGGCCTGCCCGATGCGCCGCGAACGCGCGATCGAAAACGGATTCCATGACGCAAGAATGGCGAGAAAGACGTATTTTCCCACAGCGCGCGCCCGGCCCGTCCATTTGCGCATAAGCGTCTGGAACGCGTGCGGCGGCGGGCGTAGACTTGTGGACCGTCCTGGATCGCGGAGGTCGAGATGCTTGCCGTCCCGCTGGATATCGCGCCGGTGCTGATCGTCGGCGCCGGACCCACCGGCCTGGCTGCGGCGCTGTCGCTGGCGAGGGCCAAACTGCCCGTGCGCATCGTCCCAGGCCCGGCAGCCGGGCCGGCACGCGCGCGCGATCGGCATCTAGGCGCGCACGCTCGAGCTGTGCGAGCAGCACCGCATCGTCGAGCCCTTCCTCGAGCTCGGCCATCGCGCGCGCGTCGCGCACCTGGTATCGGCCGGGCACCGTATCGCCGAACTCGATTTCGATCCACTGCAGACGCGCTATCCGTATCTGCTGATGCTGGAGCAGACCGAGACCGAGCGCATCCTCACCGAGCATCTCGCGTCCTTCGACATCCCGATCGAGCGCGGCGTCAAGCTCACGCGCTGCCGCCAGGAGGGCGAGACACTCCTGGCTGGTCGCCGCCGACGGTGCGCACAGCACGCTGCGGCACCTGCTCGGCGCGAGCTTCGCCGGCCACGCCTTCGAGCAGACCTTCCTGCTGGCCGACGTCACGGCCGAACCGGGCTGGCCCGACGACGAGATCCACCTGCACGCGACCCACGATGGCCTGGCGGGGCTGCTGCCGCTGGGGCAGGGGCGCTACCGGATCGTCGCCGATCGGCCGCTGCGGGATGCGCGAGGCGAGGGGCGCGAAGACGGCGAGGCGCCCGGGACTGCTGCTGTGGGTGACGGCGGCGAGGGCCGCGCGGCCGCCGACACGGCGCCCTCGCTGGAAACCTGCCGCGCGCTGGTGCGCACGCGCATCGATCCGCATCTGGCGATCGACGAACTGACCTGGTCTTCCTACTTCCACCTGCATAGCGCCATCCGATCGAGCGCGAGGTGCTGCGGCAGACCAGCTTCATCACCCAGGTGGTGGAGGCCGATCACGGGCCGCTGAAGCTGCTGCGCGAGCACGTCGTGCCGGTGCTGGCCTCGCTGGGCCCGGTGCGCGATGCCTTGCGCCGCTCGGTCAGCGAGCTCGCGGTGCAGTACCGGCGCAGTCCGCTGACGCTCGAACGCGTGCTGGACGGCGGCCCGCGCGCCGGCGAGCGCGCACCCGATGCGCTGCTGCGCGTGCTGAACGGCCCCCTGGGCGGCGCGCCCGGCGTGGCGCGCGTGTCCGACCTGCACGATCCCGCGCACTTCACGCTGCTGTTGCTCGAGGCGGGGCCGGCCGACCCGGCGGGCGATGCCGACCAGGCCGGCGACCCCGACGGCCGCCGTCTGGCGCAGGCGCTCGACAGGCTGATGCCGGGCGCGATCCGTACCTGGCCCGCGCGGCCGATACCGACGAGGACGGCGCGCCGCCGCTCGACGAGGCCTATGGCCATACGCGGCCCTGTTTCTACCTGATCCGGCCGGATGGTTACCTGGCCGCGCGCGGTCGTGTGCAGCATGGTGCGCCGCGCGGCCTGCCGGCGGCTTCCCGTCTAGACGGTCGGCGCGGCCGCCGGCTCTATCAGGCTGTTGAAAAGCGCCTCGTTTTGACGGCCGGGGCGCTGTTTATTGATATTCGCGTAAATCATGACATCACCCAAGCGTAGCCTGTTTCCAGCAGGGGTCGATGATCGAAGGACGC
>JAYFRU010000079.1:0-10150 GCA_040946965.1 Burkholderia sp.
ATGCCCCCAAGAGGGGATGATTGAAACTCGTTCACCCTGCGATGATCGCTTAGGTGGAGCTAAATGGATAGCCCTTCATATTGTCCAACGCGCCGTGCCGCCGTTATCTGGCGCCGCCGGAAAAGCACGGATTTAGACCGCCATCGACACGCGTACCAGCTCGGCTCGCAGCCGCGCAATCCCCATCTGTTCGGGCGACACTTTCACACCCACGCCCTTGAGCTTGCCCGCCGTGTCCACCTTAATCCAATTAAGCAGCGTCTGGGGCCGGATGTCCAGGATCTTCGCCACCGCCGCAATGGCTCTGCCCGGTGCGCACCATCCGAACGGCTTCCAGCTTGAATTCGAGCGTGTGCCGCGCTCTCGCATTCCCCATCTTGCATTCCTCCTTGCCTGAGTTTTACACACCCTCAGCAAGGGATACATTTTTCGCGGGCAACTTCAATGCTGATGGCGGGCATGACGCCGGCCTTCTGCGCCAAGCAGCTCGGCCATAGCGTCGAGATGTTCCTGACGACCTACTCGAAGTGGATCGATGGAAGCCAGAACGACATCGAGATGGATCGACTGGAATCGGCCATATCTTCCCCGATTCTTCCCCGGAAAGAAGGGAGTTCTGGCTAAGCTTTTGATGCTGCTGGGGAAATTTTGGTGGGCCCGGCGGGGTTCGAACCCGCGACCAGTCGATTATGAGTCGACTGCTCTAACCGCTGAGCTACAGGCCCTGATCTGACGCAGTGGGAGAACTGCATTGACGCGCGTCCCGACTGACTGCACTCGGGGACGGCATTGTACCGAACAATTGGGGAGAGAAGAACCACCGCCGACCTTCGCGGCCGGCGGCGGCCTCATGCATTGACGCCGATCAGTTCCCTTCCAGGAACGACTTCAGCTTGTCGGAACGGCTCGGGTGACGCAGCTTGCGCAGCGCTTTGGCCTCGATCTGGCGGATCCGTTCACGCGTGACATCGAACTGCTTGCCGACCTCTTCCAGCGTGTGATCGGTGCTCATCTCGATACCGAAACGCATCCGCAGCACCTTGGCCTCGCGCGGCGTCAGCGAATCGAGCACGTCCTTGACGACATCGCGCATGCTGGCGTGCAGCGCGGCGTCGGCCGGAGCGACGGTGTTCGAGTCCTCGATGAAGTCGCCGAGATGGGAATCGTCGTCGTCGCCGATCGGCGTTTCCATCGAGATCGGTTCCTTCGCGATCTTCATGATCTTGCGGATCTTGTCTTCCGGCATCTCCATCTTCTCGGCTAGGGTTGCCGGATCCGGCTCGAGGCCGGTTTCCTGCAGGATCTGGCGCGAGATCCGGTTCATCTTGTTGATCGTCTCGATCATGTGAACCGGAATCCGGATGGTACGTGCCTGGTCCGCGATCGAACGCGTGATCGCCTGGCGAATCCACCACGTCGCGTAGGTCGAGAACTTGTAGCCGCGACGGTATTCGAACTTGTCCACCGCCTTCATCAGGCCGATGTTGCCTTCCTGGATCAGGTCGAGGAACTGCAGGCCGCGGTTGGTGTACTTCTTCGCGATCGAGATCACCAGACGCAGGTTGGCCTCGGTCATTTCACGCTTGGCCTGGCGCGCCTTCAGTTCGCCCGCCGCCATCTGGCGGTTGGTTTCCTTGAGGTCCTTGAGCGGCAGCACCACACGCGCCTGCAGATCCAGCAGGCGCTGTTGCTGCTCGTGTATCGCCGGCACGTTGCGCTGCAGGATCGCGCTGTACGAATGGCTTTCCGTGGCGATCTTCTCGGCCCAGGCCAGATCCGTCTCGCTGCCCGGGAAGCGCGAGATGAATTCCGAACGCGGCATGCCGCACTTGTCGACCACGATGTGCAGGATCTGACGCTCGACCTGACGCACCTCGTCGACCTGGGCACGCAGCGTGTCGCACAGACGCTCGGCGGTACGCGCCGTGAAGCGGATCGACATCAACTCGTTCTGGATCGTTTCCTGCGCCTTCAGGTAAGACTTCGACTTGTAGCCTTCCTTCTCGAAAGCGCAACGCATCTTGTCGAACCATTCGCTGATGAAGGCGAACTTCTCGAGCGAGGTGCGCTTGAGCGCTTCGAGCTGAGCGGCGTTGGCGGTGGCTTGTGCGGCACCGTCGTCGTCCTCTTCCTCTGCGTCCTCGCCGGCTTCCTCTTCGTCCTCGTCCGCCTGCTCGGCTTCTTCCGCTTCCTTCGCGTTGAAACCGTCGGCGTCTTCGGCGTTCGGATCGTTCAGGCCGTCGACCAGTTCGTCGATGCGGATTTCATCGTTCGCGACGCGCTCGGCCATCGCCAGGATGTCGGCGATCGTGGTCGGGCATGCCGAGATGGCCATCACCATGTGGCGCAGGCCGTCCTCGATGCGCTTCGCGATCTCGATTTCGCCTTCACGCGTGAGCAGCTCGACCGTGCCCATTTCACGCATGTACATCCGGACCGGATCGGTGGTGCGACCGAATTCGGAATCGACCGTCGACAGCGCGACTTCCGCTTCTTCCTCGACCTCGTCGTCCGACGACGCGGCGGGCGCGTTGTCGTTCAACAGCAGCGTCTCGGCGTCCGGCGCCTGCTCGTAGACCGCCACGCCCATGTCGTTGAACGTGCCGATGATGCCTTCGAGCGCTTCCGTTTCCGTGAAGTTGTCGGGCAGGTGATCGTTGATTTCCGCATACGTTAGGAAGCCGCGATCCTTGCCCAGCTTGATGAGCGCGCGCAGCTTGACGCGCCGCTCCTCGATCTCCTCGGCCGTGCCGGGCTGGCTCGTCGCGAACGCTTCCTTCAGCAGCAGCTTTTCCTTCGCGCGACGATCCCGCGCCTTGGTTTTTCCCTTGCCCGCTGCAGCGGCGGGCTGCTCGTCGCTCTGGGTTGCGTCGTCATCGACGGATACTTCGTTCAGCTTTTTCGTCATGGAGTTCGCCGTACCGGCTAAATCGACTCGCGGCTGCTGGACAACAGCCTCTTGAACCGTGGATACTTGAGTAGTGCGTACTGCCGTTTCGTTCGCGGCGGCAGCCGCTGCCCTTGCGCTATTCGCACTCGACCGTCTCGCCGACGGCTTGGGCGCCGTACGCGATTCGGACTTCGCGACGGCCCGTGATGCGCGAACCGTCGGTGCCGGCGCAGCCTTGGCGGTGCCGGCAGCAGTGCGTTTCCTTCCAACTGGCGACGCGCTGGACGACGACTTCGCGGAAGATGCAGTACTGGCCTTCGTGATCTTGCCGGTCGGCTCGTTGGAGCCCTTGCCTACTGATCTTTTCCCGCCTGTCGTCTTTGCCATTGCGAATCTCGCCTTTGTGCTTAGCTTTGTGCTTAGAAAACAAACCGCCGAAAACCTTGTATTATAGCACGTCGGGGTAAGCCTCTCGCCTACCCCGTTTCTCCTCGTTTACAATCCCAGTTTTGCCTTCATATTCGTGCGCGCCCGATTGAGCGCCATCAGCTCGGCCAATTCCTCGGGAGAATGCGCCGACTGGCGCGACAGCTGGTTCAGCCGGTCGTTGCAGGCGTCGTAGCGCATCTTCAGCACGGCAGCCTTCAGTTCCTCCCCCGCGATCCGTTCGCGCTCGCGCACGGTCTCCTGGCCAGCCTCGTCCTCGGGGCTTTTCAGCAGCAGTTCCCGGACGTTTTCATCATAGTCGAGAATTTCGCGGAAGATTTCGTCGTACGTTTCGGCGTTCGCCGTATTGCGGAGAACGTCGGACAACAACCGGAATTCCGCCGCATTGCCCAGTTCGCGCGAGATCGCGAACACCTCGTCGAATAGCTCCCCATTTCTCGGCAGGCCACGAAGGGTCGCAACATCCTCCTCGTCGAGCAAGGCCACGATGCGTGGATACATCACCAGGTTGCGCAGCGCGCGCTTCTCGTTGTCGGTCACGCGGCACCGGTCGGCGCGCGCGGGCGCCTGACGGGCCGGCGCGGCAATCCGTGCGTCGACATCGCTCAGGCCCGCCACTTCCTCGAACGGAATGTTCAGGCGATCGGCGAACATATGCATGATCTGCGCACGCAGCGCGTTGGCCGGCAGCGCCTGCAGCAGCGGCTTCGCCTCGAACAGCGCCTTGACGCGCCCTTCCGGCTGGTCGAGCTCCTTGCCGGCGATCGCCTCGTTGAGCAGGAACTGCGACAGCGGCATGGCGCGGCGCACCTGGTCCGAGAACGCCTCGGCGCCGAATTCGCGCACGTAGCTGTCGGGATCGTGCTCGGTCGGCAGGAACAGGAAACGGATCGTCCGGTTGTCGGCCGCATGCGGCAGGCAGGCCTCGAGCGCGCGGCGCGCGGCGCGGCGCCCGGCTGCATCGCCGTCGAAGCTGAACACCACCGTGTCGGTCTGCCTGAGCAGCTTCTGCACGTGGATCGGCGTGCAGGCCGTGCCGAGCGTGGCCACCGCATTCGGGAAGCCGAGCTGCGCGAGCGCCACCACGTCCATGTAGCCCTCCACCACCAGCGCGTACTTCTGGTCGCGGATCGCGAGGCGCGCCTCGAACAGCCCGTACAACTCGCTGCCCTTGTTGAACAGCGGGGTCTCGGGCGAGTTGAGGTACTTCGGCTCGCCCGAATCGAGCACGCGGCCGCCGAAGCCGATCACGTTGCCCTTGACGTTGCGGATCGGGAACATGATCCGCTCGCGGAAGCGGTCGTAGCGACGCGCGGTGCCCTGCGCATCGGTCTTCTCGCTGACGATCACCAAACCGGCGTCGACCAGCGTGTCGCTGCGGTAGTCCTCGAAGGCGGTCTCGAGGTTCTGCCAGCCGTCGGGCGCGTACCCGAGCCCGAAGCGCATCGCGATCTCGCCGGTCAGGCCGCGCTTCTTCAGATACTGGATCGCATTGGGCGCGCCGCGCAGCTGCTTGCGGTAATAGTCGCTGGCCGTCTGCATCACGTCGGTCAGCGCGGTGGTGACCGATTTCGAGGCGGCCGGCAGCGAGCTGCCCTCGCCGCCGTAGCCGCCCCCGCCGCGCATCGAGGGCTCGTGCGGGACGGTCAGGCCGACCGACTGCGCCAGCTCCTGCACGGCCTCGGGGAAACTCAGCCCGGCATGTTCCATCAGGAAGCCGATCGCGGTGCCGTGCGCGCCGCAGCCGAAGCAGTGATAGAACTGCTTGGTCGGGCTGACGGTGAACGACGGACTCTTCTCGTTGTGGAACGGGCAGAGCCCCATGAAATTGGCGCCGCCCTTCTTGAGCTGGACGAAGCGACCCACCACGTCGACGATATCGACGCGGTTCAGCAGATCCTGGAGAAAGGAACTCGGAATCACGATACAGGCATGGACAGGAGCCGGCAGGCACCGCGAGGTGCCCGCCCGGCGCTCACTTCGACAGGGCGGCCTTGACGCTCGCGGACACGGCCGTCATGTCGGCCTTGCCGGCCAGCCTGGCCTTCAGCACGCCCATCACCTTGCCCATGTCCTGCGGGCCGGCGGCGCCCACCTCGACGATCGCGGACTGCACCGCGTCGGACATCTCGGCCTCCGAGAGTTGCGCCGGCATGTAGGCGACCAGCACCGCCACTTCAGATTGTTCCTGCGCGACCAGGTCGTCGCGACCGGCGGCCTGGAACTGGGTGATCGAATCCTTGCGCTGCTTGAGCATCTTGTCAACCACGGCCACCACGCCGGCGTCGTCGATCGCGATACGCTCGTCCACCTCGCGCTGCTTGATCGCGGCCAGCAACAGGCGGATCGTGCCGAGCCGCGCGCTGTCCTTCGCTCGCATCGCGGCCTTCATGTCTTCGCTGATCTGGTCTTTCAAACTCATTGCTTCACCCGGAGAGAAAAAATACGGAATACCCGAGAGCCGGGCATCAACACAAAAACCCGCTTGAGAACTTGCTCAAGCGGGTTTGCTCGAATCCGGCATCGACAGCCCGCTGCGTGGGACTACCGGTGCGCCGCCTGACCAAGCTGCGGCGCCTGAGATGTGGGGATGGGTGACAAACCGCGTTCAGTAGAGCTTCTTCGGCAGCGTCTGGCTGCGGATGCGCTTGTAGTGCCGCTTCACCGCAGCCGCCTTCTTGCGCTTGCGCTCGACCGTCGGCTTTTCGTAGAACTCGCGTGCGCGAAGTTCGGTCAGCAGACCGTTCTTCTCGATCGTCCGCTTGAAGCGGCGCATCGCGACTTCGAAAGGCTCGTTTTCTTTAACGCGAATGATCGTCATGACCCGTCACTGAAAAAGGCAAACCACGGGGAAAGGCTTCGAAGTATAGCAGACGCGCTGCACAAACGCACTAGCGCGTCAAGCGCCGCGAGCCAGTTCCGCTGCCGCCTGCCCCGCCGCCACGCCCGAGGCCCAGGCCCAGGCCCAGGCCCACTGGAAGTTATAGCCGCCGAGCCAGCCCGTCACGTCGACCGATTCGCCAATGAAAAATAGTCCCGGAACACGGGCGCTCATCATCATCATCATCGTCGACGAGGACAGCTCGCGCGTATCGACGCCGCCCTTGGTTACCTCGGCCTTCCTGTAACCCTCGGTGCCGTCGGGCACCAGGCTCCAGCGCGACAGTGCACCGCCGATCTGGCGCAGCGTCTTGTCGGGCAGGTCGGCCAGGCGCGCGTCGGCCGCGACGCGCTGGGTATCGAGCCAGACCTGGGCGAGCCGCGCGGGCACCCATTCCGACAGCAGCGCGCCGATCTGCCGCTTCGAGCCGGACTTGGCGGCCAGCAGTGCTTCGCTCGCGTCCTCGCGCGGCAGCAAGTCGACGTGGCTCGGCTCGCCGGGCTTCCAGTAGCTCGAGATCTGCAGGATGCCGGGGCCGGACAGGCCGCGATGCGTGAGCAGCAGGTCCTCGACGAACTCCGCGCCGTCCTTCTGGCCGCCGGTCGCCACGCGCACTTCCAGCGACAGGCCCGAGAGCGCCGCGAACGGCGCCCAGTCGGCCGAGGCGAAGGTCAGCGGCACCAGCGCGGGGCGCGTGTCGATCAGCTTGTGGCCGAACTGCTTGGCCAGGCGGTAGGCGAAATCGGTGGCGCCGATCTTGGGGATCGACAGGCCGCCCGTGGCGACGATCAGCGCGCGCGCGCCAATCGCGCCGGCGCTAGTGTCGAGCGTGAAGCCGGCGTCGTCGGCATGGCGCACGGCCTCGACCAAGACCGGCCGGCGCCAGGCGATGCGGCCCGCGTCGCACTCGGCGCGCAGCACGCCGATGATGCCCTCGCTGAGCTGGTCGGAGAACAGCTGGCCCTTGTGCTTCTCGTGCCAGGTGATGCGGTGGCGCGCGAGCAGCGCGAGGAAGTCGCGCGGCGTGTAGCGCGCCAGCGCCGAGCGGCAGAAACGCGGGTTCTGCGACAGGTAATTCTCGGGACCGGCATTGAGGTTAGTGAAATTGCAGCGGTCGCCGCCCGAGATGCGGATCTTCTCGGCCAGGCGCGGCGAGTGATCGATCAGCACCACGCGGCGCCCCAGTTGCCCGGCGACGGCCGCGCTCATCATGCCGGCCGCCCCCGCGCCGATCACGGCGATATCGAAATTTTCTTGGGACACAATTAAAACGCTTATCGTACAATATCCCAAGCCCCATAAGGCTTTGACGGGTATAACTGGTACACATGCATGGTACACACGGGTTACGTATGAGCGCACATTTGCACAAGGTTGGAACGCGATATTACTACCGTCGCCGGGTTCCGCTCGACCTTGTTGAACACCTAGGAAAGAAGGTCATCAAGTTTGCCTTGGGAGTGAACAGCAGAGCGAAAGCGACGGAGCTATGTCACGTGCACGATCTTGCGCACGCAGCCATCTTCGCAGATCACCGTCTAGCGCTCGCGAATCGGACATACCCCAAATACTGGGATGGGCTGCCGATCGAGCAGCTTGAGGCCCAGGAGGAGGAGGACCGGGACGCTTGGTTTTTCGAGCATGAGGAGGCCATGTTTGAGAGGATGGCAATGTATCGCGCCGTGCGCGTGGTCGAACACTGCGCACAGACTCACTTTCTTGATAGCTCAGAACTCGCTAAGTACGAAAGTGAGGCCGCCCATGCGTCTCACCTAGCATCAAATGCCATCGGCAAGGCCCGTGCCTCCTCCGCAGTTGCAGCCGCCTCCGGTCACGGCCGCGACATGGACTCCCTTCTCGTAGAATGGCAAAAAGCGCGCGCGCCGGCCCCCAAAACCATCGCATCACACACGCGAGTCATTGACAGGTTTGTAACGCACGTCGGCAAGATTACCGCAGATCAAGTCACTAGGGCACACATTGTGCAATTTAAGGACAGACTATCGGCCGCCGGCTTTTCAACGAATGTCGTACAAACCAGCCTGTCCCAATTAGGCTCTATGTTCGCAGTAGCAGTAAGTCGAGCATGGCGAGAGGATAACCCATGCGCAGGCATTCGCGCGGACACCAAAGTACGACGCGCGCGCAAATCTGCCCGACCATCTTTTGACATCTCGACATTGAACCGCATATTTGCCGGCCCCGCTTACGTAGGCGCGCGGCCTGCGTGGTCGGGTATCGGAGCAACGCCCGCCACATACTGGCTTCCTCTGTTGGGACTCTATACAGGCGCGCGCGTGGAGGAACTTTGTCAACTACACCCTGACGACATTTACGAAGAAACCTACATAAACGCCAGCAGTGAGCGTCAATCTTGCTGGGTAATACGACTGACACACAACGAAGATCGCAAACAAGCCGTTAAGACTGCCGGCTCTGTGCGGCGCATTCCCCTACATCGCGAGATGGTAGCGCGCGGTTTTCTGGCGTTTGTTGCCTCTCGGCGTGCCAAGGCCCGTGTCTTCTACGAAATGAAAGCAGATAAGTTCGGCGTGGAGTCCGGTGTGTGGTCGCTGTGGTGGATTCGAGAATACTTACGCAAGCATTGCAGCCCAAGCGATCCGAAAATGGTATTTCACAGCTTCCGTCATACATTCAAAGATGTGTGCCGAGAGCACGGGATTACAAAAGAGATTGCCGACGCACTACAAGGCCACAGCGAGGGCGATTCGTCTAGTAACTACGGGGCGGAATTCTACCCATTGCGCCCTCTAGTTGAAGCGATGGATAGATATCACGTTCCCGGAGTTAAATTACCGGGTCCATTCTCCGCGTAGCAAAATTCCCAGTATTGCACTCCGCCCGCGAGCAGTTAGCGCGGGCTTTTTCTTTTCTATCAAGGAAACCTATGCCGCAAATTAACCGGGCCATTGTCGCCCGTGTAGCAGGTGTTGCCGCTGTTGCCGCCGCGCTGTTTACCGCCCAGTTCGAAGGGCATTCCAACAAGGTCTATCTGGACCCGGTAGGCATTCCAACAGTCTGCGACGGCCACGTCCGAACGGGCCTGGACGGGAAGCCGCTCCGAGTCGATCAGACCTACTCAGACGATGTGTGTAGCTATTTGCTTGGGAAGGATATCAGCGAGGCTGATAGGGCCGTGCAGAGGCTCGTTAAGGTGCCACTGTATGAAGGGGAACGGATCGCCTATACGGACTTCGCATTCAACGCGGGCGCGCCTAACCTCGCGGCTAGCACGCTCCTCAAGAAAGTCAACGCAGGGGATCGTGTGGGGGCATGCCATGAACTGCCGCGCTGGACATGCGCGACTGTGGCAAAGGGGAAAGGGGATACGTCGGGGATGTGCGCGACCAAGGATCGCTCAAAGAAGCAACTCCCCGGATTAGTTAAGCGTCGTGACGCTGCAATGAGGACGTGTCTAGCGGACTTGCGATAGTAGCGCCTGCGTCCGGTGCGTATTTACGCAATATGCACAAAGCTTCATCCAGCGTGTCTCGCACCTTCATCAGCCTTGCTTTAGTCGCAGGGCTTCGCACCGTTGATGACGCCCGGATACACGCCGATATCCACGCCGCGAGCCTTAAAGGCATCTTGCAGACGGGTAATCGCGCCACTCGAATCGGAGGCTACCGGCGAAGACGCCACTGTATCCGCAGCAGCCATTACGCGCGCGGAATTGCAGCCGACTAGCGGCGGGCCGGAGTACGTCAGCTTGATCGCAGGGCCGTTGTTTGCCGGCGTAGATGCGCTGCCGTCACCTCCCCCGCATGCGGCCAGGAACACGGAAAGAGTAGCTACAGCGGTCAGTCGTTTAATCATTATGGGTTGTTCGTTTTGTCTTAGGTTAGCCCGACATCAAGTTTACACTTCCTTTCTAACAGAAAGCTAGAACCAGGCATACACGGATTCACGCA
>JAYFRU010000080.1:0-10124 GCA_040946965.1 Burkholderia sp.
CTTCGCCACTTCTCGTCCTCATAGTGCCCCCGGATTTCAAGATCCTATCCAGGCGACAACTATTCTGACGCGGGGGGGCGAGCCGATGAAGGAAGTCGTTCGCATGATCCGCAGTCATTTCGACGGCATTGTCGCCTGGACCCAGACGCGTCAGACCAACGGTTTCCTGGAGACCCTCAACGGGCTCTTCCAGGCCGCCAAGCGAAAGGCTCGTGGCTATACCAACCTCACGACCATGCGCACCGTGCTGTTTCTGATCGCTGGCAAGCTCGACTTCTCGGAGATCAACCCGCATGCCTCGTAACCCACTCATTTTTCAAGAGAGCCTTCCTGATTTCGATCGCATAGCGCATCGAGGACGGGTTGAGGAAACGGCGCGGGGGGACGGACGAGTCTATCGTATTTCGCCGGCCCGACCGTCCGGCCGTTTCGCCGAATAGCCGGGGGCGGGCGCGTTTGCTATGCTTGGCGCTTCCTGCGCGGTGTTCGCCCCGCGCGGTGTTCGCCCCGCGCGGTGTTCGCCCCGCACCTTGCCCGTTTCGCCGCCTGCATGCTCCATCTCTTCTTTTCGAACCGCCACGAAACCCTCGCCGATGCGCTGATCGAGTATCTCGCCTCGCATCCGGGCGCTGCGGGCCTGTGGGCGCGCCAGCAGGTGATCGTGCCGAGCGCGGCGCTGCGGCGGCGGCTCGAGCTCGACATCGCCGCGCGGCACGGCATCTGCGCGAACCTCGAGTTCAGCTACCTGGCGCAATGGCTGTGGACGCAGATCGGCCAGGTGCTGC
Organism: Burkholderia sp.; assembly: GCA_040946965.1. Taxonomy (GTDB): domain Bacteria; phylum Pseudomonadota; class Gammaproteobacteria; order Burkholderiales; family Burkholderiaceae; genus Burkholderia. Next base: position 786 of record JAYFRU010000080.1, read on the forward strand.
GCGTGCCGTCGCGTTCGCCCTTCGCGCCGGACCGGCTGGTGTGGCGCTGCTACCGGCTGCTGTCGGATGCGGCGGCAGCGGTGGCAGCGGCGCACGTGGGTGGCGGGCACCTCGATCTCGACGAAGCTCAGGCCGCGTCGGGCGCGGCGCCGTGGCTCGCCTCGCCGCGACTGGCGGCCTACTTGGCGGCAGCCGACGCGCCGATGCGCTACGAGCTGGCCCATCGGCTCGCCTCGGTGTTCGACCATTACCTGACCTACCGGCCCGAATGGCTGGTGGCCTGGCGCGACGGCGGCTCGATCTTCGCGCTGGAAGGCACGCCGTCGCGCGGCGCCGAGGCCGCGCGCGACGATGAGAACTGGCAGGCCGCCTTGTGGCGCGCGCTGGTGGCCGAGCTGGCCGAGGACGGCGAGCCTCCCGCGCATCGCTTCCTGCGCGACGCGCCCGCGCTCGCGCCCCATGCGCGCACGCTGGCCGCCTGGCCCGACGCGGTCAGCGTGTTCGCGCTGCCCACCATTCCGCCGCTGCACGTCGCGCTGCTGCGCGAGCTGTCGCGCTGGATCGACGTGCGGATCTACGCGCTCAATCCCTGCCGCGAATTCTGGTTCGACATCGTCAGCGCCGCGCGCGTCGAGTCGCTCGACGCGGCTGGCCAGCTCGACTACCAGCAGGTCGGCCATCCGCTGCTGGCCGAGTGGGGCCGCCAGACCCAGGCGCAGCTGCACATGCTGCACGAGCTGACCGAAACCGCAGCCGCCACCGATGCCGCCCAATACGATGACTTCACCGGCGACACCTGGCTGGCGCGGATCCAGAACGCGATTCTCGAGCTGCAGCCCGAGGCCGAGCTGGGGCCGCCGCCGGCCGAACGCGGCATCGAGGTGCATGTCTGCCATGGCCTGGCGCGCCAGCTCGAGGTGCTGCACGACCGGCTGCTGGCCGCCTTCGCCGAGGAACCGACGCTGGCGCCCTCGGACGTGCTGGTGGCGGTGGCCGATCTGGCTGCGGCCGGCCCGCTGATCGACGCCGTGTTCGGCACTGCGGCCTCGCAGGAGGCCGCGCGCGTGCCGTACCGGATCACCGGGCTGCCGCCCTCGCAGGCCAACCCTGTGGCGCGCGTGCTGCTCGACTGGCTGGCCCTGCCCGATCGCGAGGTGGGCGCGCCGGAACTGGTGGAGTGGTTGCGCATGGACGCGGTGGCGGCCCGCTACGGCATCGATGCGGCCGCGCTCGAGACCGTGCAGACCTGGCTCGCCGCCGCCGGCGCGCGACGCGGGCTGGCGGCGGCGACGGAACCCGCCGGCGGCTCGGTCGATGCTGCCGTGCCGGTGTGCCGCCACACCTTCGCCGATGCGCTGGCGCGGCTGTTCCTCGGTTATGCGATGCCGGACGGCGCGGCACCGGTCGGCGCCTACCTGCCGGTGGACGGCCCCGAGGGCGGCGCGGCCGAGCTGCTGGGGCGGCTGGCGCGCTTCATCGACGATCTGGACTGGTTCGCCGGCCGCATTGCCGGCGAGGAGACGCCCGAGGCCTGGGGCGAGATCTTCGCCGATGCGCTGGCGCGTTTCTTCGATTCGGGCGCGGTGCATGCCGATGCGCTGTCGGGCGTGCGCGACGCGCTCGACGCGCTGGTCGCGACAATCCGCGAGGGCGCGCGAGACCTTCCGGTGCCGGCTGCGGTGATGCGCGCCGGTTTCGCGGCCGCGCTCGACGATCCGGCACGCGGCGGCGTGCCCTGGGGCGGCGTGACCTTTTCCTCGCTGACCAGCCTGCGCGGCCTGCCGTATCGCGTGGTCTGCCTGGTCGGGATGGACGATGGCGTGCTGCCGAGCCTGGCGCGCGCCGACGAATTCGACCTGATGGCGGTGTTCGCCAAGCTGGGCGACCGCCAGCGCCGCGATGACGAGCGCAACCTGTTCCTCGACCTGCTGCTGGCCGCGCGCGACCGGCTGCTGATCACCTACACGGGCCGCAGCATCCGCGACAACGCGCCCTTGCCGCCGGCCGCCCTGGTCGACGAATTGCTCGACTATGTGGCTGAGGTCACGGCCGGCCCGGGCGCCGCGCCGGCCGCGATCGAGGCGGCGCGGCGCGCCTTCGTGATCGAGCATCCGTTGCAGCCGTTCTCGGCCGACTACTTCGAGACCGGCGGCCGGCTCTATTCCTACGACGCCGAACGCGCCACGCTGGCCGGCCGGCTCGCGCGCGGCACCACCGAGGACGCGCCGCCGTTCTTCGCCGCGCCGCTGCCGCCCGAGCCCGACGCGTCGGTGGCGTTCGGCGACTTCGAGCGCTTCTGGCGCCACCCGGCGCGCGCGCTGCTGCGCGACCGGCTCGGCGTGGCGCTGTTCGACGCGCAGGCCGAATTGATCGACACCGCGCCCTTCGCGCTCGACTACGCGGGCAGCGATGCGCTGGCCGCGCGCGTGCTGCCGATGTTCGTCGAGTGCGTCGAGCCAGGCGTGGGCGAGGGCGTGGGCGAACTCGCGCGCCGCGTCGCCGAGGCCAGCCCCGAGATGCCGGGCGGCGCGACCGGCGCGGTATGGCGCGAGCAGGCGCTCGGCGCGCTCGACCGGCTGGCCGGCAAGGTGCGGTTCGCGCTGGAGGCGGGCGCCGAGCGGCGCGCCTTCGCGCTGGACGTGGCGCCGGCCTGGCCACCGGGCGAGATGCCCTGGTTCGGCGCCGACGATGCGGCGCTGGCGGCCGACGCGCTGCGCGCGCCGCTCTCGCTGCACGGCACGCTGAACCGGCTCACGCCCGGCGGGCAGGTGATCTATCGCTACGCGCGGCCCGGCGCGCGCGATCATCTGTCCGCCTGGCTCGCGCACCTGGTCTATTGCGCGATCGATCCGGGCGGCCCGCGCCGCACGCTGTGGTTCGGCAGCGGCGAGGGTTTCGAATTCGCGCCGGTGGCCGACCCGCTCGCGCACCTCGCGCCGCTGGCCGCGCTGTTCCGCGCCGGCCGCCGCATGCCGCTGCGTTTCTTCCCGAAGAGCGCCTGGGCGCTGGTCACGGAAGGCGAGGCCAAGGCGGCGGGCGTGTGGATCAACGAGCGCGTGGCCAGCGAGGCCGACGACGCGGCGCTCGCGATCGTCTGGCGCGGCAGGAACCTCTCGCTCGATGCGCCGTTCCCGGCGCTCGCGCGCCTGGTCTTCGCGCCGCTCGCCGAGCACCTGAGGAGCGGCGCATGAGCGACGCCATCATCCCTGCGCAAGCCCCCCGGGAGCTCGATGTATTCGCCTGCGCGCTCGACGGGGTGAACCAGATCGAGGCCTCGGCCGGCACCGGCAAGACCTGGAACATCTGCGCGCTCTATGTGCGCCTGCTGCTCGAACACGATCTGCAAGCCGACCAGATCCTGGTGGTGACCTTCACCAAGGCCGCCACCGCCGAGCTGCACGAGCGGATCCGCGGCCGGCTCGCGCAGCTTGCGCACGCGCTGGAGACCGGCGACGACGGCGGCGATCCCTTCGTCGCGCGGCTGTTCGAGACCACCCTCGGCGAGGACGGCCAGCTCGACGCCGAGAACGCCGCCAAGCGGATCCGCCGTGCCCTGCGCGGCTTCGACCAGGCGGCGATCCACACCATCCACGCGTTCTGCCAGCGCGCGCTGCAGGAGGCGCCGTTCGCGGCCGCCATGCCGTTCGCCTTCGAGATGGAAGCCGACGATGCGGCGCTGCGCTTCGAACTGGCGGCCGAGTTCTGGCGCACGCGCGTCGAGCCGGTGGCGGCCGCGCATCCCGGCTTCGCGGCCTGGCTGGTCGCGCATCGCGCCGGGCCGGAGGCGCTCGACGCCCAGCTCGCGCGGCACCTGAAGAAACCGCTGGCCGCGCTGCGCTTCGACGGCCTGCCCGAGGCCGACGCGCCGGGTACCGACGTCGAGGCCGCGCTGCGGGCGAGCCACGCGGCGGCCGCCGCGCTGTGGCAGGCCGAGCGCGCGGCAATCGCCAGCGTGCTGGAGCTCGCGCAGGCCTCGCTGAACCAGCGCTCGCACAAGCCCGAGGCAGTAGCCGATGCGCTGGCCGCCTGGGCCGCCTACTTCGGCGAGGCGGCCGGCGCGTTGGCACCGGCCGCGTTGCCCAAGCCGGCCCTGAAGCTCACGCGCGGCGTGCTGGAGAAGGCCACCAAGAAGGGCGGCGCCACGCCCGCGCATCCGTTTTTCGAGGCGGCCGAGGCGCTCGAGGCCGCGCTGGCCGCCGCCGAGGCCGCGCAGCGCGCACGCTGGCTGGCGCTGATCGCCGACTGGCTGGCTGAGGCGCCGGCGCGCCTGGCCGAGAAGAAGCGCACGCGCCGCGTGGTTTCCTTCGACGATCTGCTCGCCAACCTGTATCACGCGCTCCAGGCGCATCCCTGGCTCGCCGACACGCTGCGCCGGCGCTACCCGGCCGCGCTGATCGACGAGTTCCAGGACACCGACCCGCTGCAGTTCGCGATCTTCGACCGGATCTTCGCGCCGGCCGGGCCGCTGTTCCTGGTCGGCGACCCGAAGCAGGCGATCTACAGCTTCCGCGCGGCCGACCTGCACACCCACCTGGCCGCGCGCGAGCGGGCCGGCGCGTGCTACACGCTGGCGGTGAACCAGCGCTCGACGCTGGCCATCGTCGATGCCTGCAACCGCGTGTTCGGCGCGAACCCGCGCGCCTTCGTGCTCGACGGCCTCGACTACCAGCCGGTGCGCGCGGGCACGCGGCAGCGTGCGCCCTTCGTCGACGGCACCGACCCGCGCGCCGGCAGCGGCGATTTCCGGATCTGGATGCTGCCCGACGGCGACGACGCGCTGAGCAAGCGCGACGCGCAATGGCAGGCCGCCCAGGCCTGCGCGGCCGAGATCGCGCGGCTGATGCGCGGCGCGCGCGAGGGCGCGGTGCGACTCGGCGAGGCCTCGCTCACGCCGGCCGATATCGCCGTGCTGGTGCAGACGCATCGGCAGGGCAGCATCGTCAAGCGCGTGCTGGCCGCCTGGGGGATCGGCAGCGTCGAGCTCGCGCAGGCCTCGGTGTTCGCCACGCTCGACGCTGAGCAACTGGAGCGCGTGCTGGCCGCGATCGATGCCCCGGGCGACCTGCGCCGGCTGCGCGCGGCGCTCGCCACCGACTGGTTCGGGCTCGACGCGGCCGCGCTGTGGCGGCTCGAGCAGGGCGAGGCGGTGCCGGGCGCGGCGGCCGATGATGCCGATGCGATGAGCTGGGTCGAGCGCTTCTCGCGTTACCGCCTGCTCTGGCGCGAGCGCGGTTTCGCGGTGATGTGGCGCAGCCTGGCGCGCGAGCTGCGGATCGCCGAACGGCTGATCGGCGGCGCCGACGGCGAGCGGCGCGTGACCGACATCAACCACCTGGCCGAGTTGACCCAGGCGCGTGCCTCGGCGCAGCCCGGCATCGCGCCGACGCTGCGCTGGCTGGCCGCGCAGCGTGCGGTGGGCGGCGGCGAGGACGCGCAGCTGCGGCTCGAATCCGACCGCAACCTGGTGCAGATCGTCACCGTGCACAAGTCCAAGGGCCTTGAATACGCGGTGGTGTTCTGCCCGTTCCTGAGCGACGGGCGGCTGCACGAGCCGCGAGAGGATGCCCTGCCCGGCGCGCGCGAGTATCACGACGAGGCCGGCGCGGCGGTGCTCCACTATGGTTGCGACGAAGCGGCCGCCGAACTGGCCGCCTCGCAGGCGCGCCGCGAGCAGGCGGCTGAGCGCGCGCGGCTGGTCTATGTCGCGCTCACGCGCGCGGTCTATCGCTGCTACCTGGTGGCCGGCGTCTACCAGTCGGCGCGCTCCACGCGCGAGGCGCGCCGCAGCGTGCTGAACTGGCTGGTCGGCGGTGCCGGCCACGGCTTCGACGCTTGGCTCGAGAAACCGCCCGAGGCCGAGGAACTGGCCGCGAGCTGGCGCGCGCTGGCCAGCGGCCCGATCTCGATCGCGCCGCTGCCGGGCGTGCCGGCGCGCACGCCGCTGGCGGCCGGCCACGATGCCGAACGGCTCGGCGGCGCACGCCAGGCCGCGCGTTTCTTGCGCGACGCCTGGCGCATCGCCAGCTTCAGTTCGTTGACGGCCTCGATCGCGCGCGAGCAGGAAGGCATCGCCGCAGTGCCCGACGAGGCGCTGCGTCCCGATCACGACGCGCTCGCGGCTGCCGTCGATCCGGTGCCGCGCATCGACGGCGGCGAGCGCGCCGCCCAAGCCGATGCCGGTGCCGATGCCGACGACATCGTTGCGTTTCCGCGCGGCGCGGCGGCCGGCGAGTGCCTGCACCTGCTGTTCGAGCTGAGCGAATTCGGCGACGCGAGCGGCTGGGACGAGGCCACGCGGCGCGCGCTGCACGAGCGGCCGGTGGAGGCCGAGCCGGAGCTGGCCGGGCGGCTGCCGGCGATGATGACGCGGATGCTGGCCGATGTCGTGGCCACGGAACTGGTGCCCGGCATGCAACTCGCCGCGATCGATCCGGCCCGGCGCCTGAACGAGATGGAATTCCTGTTCCCGGCCGCCGCGCTCGATTTCGCCGCGCTGCGCGCCTTGCTGATCGCGCATGCTTATCCCGACGTGGCGCTCGAATCGGGTACGCTCGCCGGTTTCTTCAAGGGCTTCATCGACATGATCGTCGAGCACGACGGCCGCTTCTGGATCGTCGACTGGAAGTCGAACCATCTCGGCGCGACCCCCGACGCCTACGGGCCGGCTGCGCTCGACGCGGCGATGGCCGACCACGCCTATCACCTGCAGGCACTGCTCTATACCGTCGCGCTGCATCGCTACCTGCGCGTGCGCCTGCCCGGCTACGACTACGACACGCACATGGCCGGCTATCTCTACCTGTTCGTGCGCGGCGTGCGTCCCGGCTGGTCGAGCGGCGGGCGGCCCTCGGGCGTGCATGCCCGGCGGCCCTCGCGCGAGCTGGTCGAGGCGCTCGACGCGCTGATGCGCAAGGAGCGCGCATGAAGGACCTGACCGAACCGTTCGGCTTCGTCGGCGGACTGGCCGAGCGCCTGCCCGAGCCGGCCGATTTCGGGCTCGCGCTGGCCGAGGGTTTTGCGCGCCGGATCGGCATGCTGTCGCGCCGGTTAGGCGCCTCGTCCGATGCCGCGCGCTGGGCCGCGCGCGCTGCCTTCGCGGCCAGTCGCGCGACCGCAGCCGGCCACGTCTGCATCTCGCTGGCCGCGCTCGCCGAGCGTTACGACACCACCCTCGACGCGGTGCGCGCCGAACTGGCCGCCAGCGGCGTGGCCGCCTTCGGCCGCGCGCCCTGCGGCACCGACTGCCCGTTGGTGGTGGACGGGGAGGGGCGGCTTTATCTGGCGCGTTATTACGACTACGAGACGCGGCTGGCCGATGCGCTGGTGATGCACGCGGGCGCGGTTTCGCCTTCGGCCGAGGCGGCGCTGTCGCCGGCGGCGCTGCGCGCCAGTCTCGACCGCTTCTTCGCGGCGCCGCGCGTCGACGAGATCGACTGGCAGCGCGTCGCGGCCCTGGTCGCGCTGGGCGGGTGCGTGACGATCGTCAGCGGTGGGCCGGGCACCGGCAAGACCACCACCGTGGTGGGGGTGATCGCCTGCCTGGTGGAGATGCAGCCCACGCTGCGGATTGCGCTGGCCGCGCCGACCGGCAAGGCCGCGCAGCGCATGCAGGAAGCCCTGCATGCGTGTGCCTCGAGCCTGCCGCCGGAACTCGCGGCGCGCCTGCCGCAAACCTCCTACACGCTGCATCGCCTGCTCGGCTGGTTGCCGGGCGGGCGCTTCCGCCATCATCGCGACAATCCGCTGCCTTACGAGCTGGTGGTGGTCGACGAGGCCTCGATGATCGATGTCGCGCTCGCCGCGCATCTGCTCGACGCGCTGGCGCCGGGCGCGCGGCTGGTGCTGCTCGGCGACAAGGACCAGCTCGCGGCCGTCGAGGCCGGGGCCGTGTTCGCCGAGCTGAGCGCGCAGCCGACCTTCAGCGTGCCGGGTTGCCGGCGCATCGCCGAGGCGCTGGGCGTCGAGGTGGCGGACTTCGTCGCGGCGCTGCCGGTGGAGGCGAGCGGGCCGCGGGCGACAGTTGGATCGCGGCCTGATGGGGTGACGCCGCCAGCCAAGCCGGCCTCGGCCGCCCCGCGCGCGACGGCGCGCGGCAAGCGCAAGGCGCGTGACGAGGCGAGCGAGCCGCCGGCGCAGGCTTCCCTGTTCGATCTCGACGAGCCGTCGAGGGTCGAGCCGGCCGCGCTGCCTGCGGCGAAATCGACCGACAGCTTCGCCGGCGCGCCGCTCGATGCCCGGATCGAACCCGAGGAACTGGCCTGGCTCGACGCGTGGCGGATCGACGAGCAGAATGCTGCGGGACCTGCCATGCATCGAGAGACGCGCGTTTCGGTGCCTGAGGCCGAACTCGAACCGGCATCCACGGCGGGCGCCATCTCCCCCCTGGCCGACTGTGTCGTCTGGCTCGAACGCAACTACCGCTTCGGCCTCGATTCGCCGATCGGCCGGCTGTCGCTGGCGATCCGCCGCGGCGCGGCACAGGACGCGCTCGACGCGCTGTCGACCGAGGCGGGGGCCGCCGCGCGCTACTACGACGACAGCGGCGATGCGCTGTCCGCCGCCACCATCGAGCGCCTCGCGCACGGTTTCGATGCCTATGGCGAGGCCTTGCGCGTCGCGCTCGCCACGCCCGAGCCCGATCCGCTGCCGCTGTTCGACGCGCTGAACCGCTTCCGCATCCTGTGCGCCACCCGCAGCGGCGCGCGCGGCGCCGACGAGGTCAACCAGAGCGTCGCCGCCCAGGTGCGCCGAGCGGTGCGCGTGCCGCTCGCGGTCGGCGCGCACTGGTTCGCGGGTCGGCCCGTGATGGTCACGCGCAACGACTACGCGCTCGGCCTGTTCAACGGCGATATCGGCATCGCGCTGCCCGATGCGCGCGGCGCGCTGCGGGTCTGGTTCCGCAGCGCCGACGGCCTGGCCCGCGCCGTCTCGCCGGCCGCGTTGCCGCCGCACGACACCGCTTTCGCGCTGACGGTCCACAAATCGCAGGGTTCGGAATTCGACGAGGCGGCGCTGGTCCTGCCGGTCGCATCCGGCCGCGTGCTGTCGCGCGAGCTGGTTTATACCGCGATCACGCGCGCGCGTTCGCGGGTGCAGGTGATCGGGCCACGCGCGGTGCTGGCGCAGGGGATCGCCACGCGCACCCAGCGCGATTCGGGCCTCGCCGCACGGATCGACGAGGCCGCCGCGCGGCGCGCGAACGCGGGCAGGGCAGTCGATCAGGAGAAATGATATGAACGCCTCCCACCCGTGAATGGTGGGAGCAAAGAAGGAAGGTGGACCCTCGCAGGCCGACGGCATCAAAGTGCCCAAAGTGGAAGAGCATAAAGATTCTTCACA
>JAYFRU010000081.1:0-10109 GCA_040946965.1 Burkholderia sp.
CCTCTGGCTAACACTTCCCCTTGTCGGGCGTGTAGAGGACTTTCACCTCCAAGTGTGTGCGCCCAGCCGGGCGCACGAAAAGAAACCGGCCCGAAGGCCGGTTTTCCGCGTGAAGCCGTGCGAGCTGATCAGACCTGCGCGCCAGCGTTCGGATCGTTGGGATCGTGCGCGCCCTTTTTGTCGCGGATCAGGTCCTCGCGACGGATGCCGAGCCACATCGCCAGCGAGCCCGCCACGAACACCGACGAGTAGATCCCGAACATGATGCCGACCGTCAGCGCGAGCGCGAAGTAGTGCAGGGTCGGGCCGCCGAAGAAGAACATCGACAGCACCATCATTTCGGTCGAGGTGTGGGTGATGATGGTCCGCGACATGGTGCTGGTGATCGCGTGGTTGATCACCTCCTGGACCGTCATCTTGCGCTCGCGGCGGAAGGTCTCGCGAATCCGGTCGAAGATCACCACCGATTCGTTGACCGAATAGCCGAGCACAGCCAGCACCGCGGCCAGCACCGACAGCGAGAACTCCCACTGGAAGAAGGCGAAGAAGCCGAGAATGATCACCACGTCGTGCAGGTTGGCGATGATGCCGGCCACCGCGTATTTCCACTCGAAGCGGAACGACAGGTAGATCACGATGCCGATCACCACGCAGGCCAGCGCGAGCAGGCCGTCGGTGGCGAGTTCCTTGCCGACCTGCGGGCCCACGAACTCGACGCGCTGCAGCTGCACGTCGGCGTTTTGCGCCTTGAGGCCCGCCATCACCTGGTCGCTCTGCTGCGCCGAGGTCAGGCCCGGCTTCAGCGCCAGGCGGATCAGCACGTTGCGCGAGGTGCCGAAGCTCTGCACCTGCGCGTCGCCGTAGCCTAGCTTGCCGAGCGTGGCGCGCACCGGCTCGAGTTCGGCGGCCTGCTGGTACTGCACCTCGAGCACCGTGCCGCCGGTGAACTCGACCGACAGATGCAGGCCGCGATGCACCAGGAAGAACACGGCGGCCAGGAAGGTCACCAGCGAGATCACGTTGAAGACCAACGCGTGCCGCATGAACGGGATGTCTTTGCGAATGCGGGAAAATTCCATGTGCGTTCTCCGGCGCTTAGTTGGACGAGCCCGGCGTCTTCGGCGGCACGCCGGGGCCGGAGCGGCGGCGCGCGACCGGCTTCGCGCCGGCCTTGCCCGCCGTTGCCTTGGCGCCCTTGGCCGCAGCCGGACGAGCCGCCTTCGCGGTGTCGGTGTCGCCGTCGTGCTCGAGGAAGGGCTGGCTGCCCAGGCCGGCCGCATCGGCGGCCGCCGGCTTCCAGACCTGGCCGATCGCCACCGACTTCAGCTTCTTGCGGCCGCCGTACCAGAGATTGACCAGGCCGCGCGAGAAGAACACGGCCGAGAACATCGAGGTCAGGATGCCGATGCAGTGCACGATCGCGAACGCGCGCACCGGGCCCGAACCGAAGGCGAGCAGCGCGAGGCCGGCGATCAGGGTGGTGACGTTCGAGTCGAGGATGGTCGCCCAGGCGTGCGTGTAGCCCTGCTGGATCGCGACCTGCGGCGCCGCGCCGCTGCGCAGCTCCTCGCGGATCCGCTCGTTGATCAGCACGTTCGAGTCGATCGCCATGCCCAGCGCCAGCGCGATGGCGGCGATGCCCGGCAGGGTCAGGGTGGCCTGCATCATCGACAGCGCGGCCACCAGCAGCAGCAGGTTCACCGACAGGCCGATCACCGAGACCGCGCCGAACAGCATGTAGTAGGCGATCATGAACACCGCGATCGCGACGAAGCCCCAGATCACCGAGTGCACGCCCATGCGGATGTTGTCGGCGCCGAGGCTCGGGCCGATGGTGCGTTCCTCGATGATGTCCATCGGCGCGGCTAGCGAGCCGGCGCGCAGCAGCAGCGCCAGGTCGGTGGCGGCCTGCGGGGTCGGCTGGCCTGTGATCTGGAAGCGGTCGCCGAGCTCGGACTGGATGGTCGCGACCGTCAGCACCTCGCCCTTGCCCTTCTCGAACAGCACCATCGCCATCGGCTTGCCGATGTTCTCGCGCGATACGGTGCGCACCGCGCGCCCGCCCGCCGCGTCAAGGCGGATGTTGACCGAGGGGCGCTGGTGTTCGTCGAAGCCGGCCGAGGCGTCGATGATGCGATCGCCCGTGAAGATCACCTGCTTGCGCAGCAGCACCGGCGCCTGGTTGCCCTGGGTGAACAGCTCGTCGTCCGGCGGCACCGGGTCGTTCGGGTTCGGGTGCAGGTTGACCGGGTCGGCCAGGCGCGCTTCGAGCGTGGCGGTGCGGCCGATGATGTCCTTGGCCTTGGCGGTGTCCTGCACGCCCGGCAGCTCGACCACGATGCGGTCGCGGCCCTGCTGCTGGAGGATCGGCTCGGACACGCCGAGTTCGTTGACGCGGTTGTGCAGGGTGGTCAGGTTTTGCTTGAGCGCGGCGCCCTCGACCGTGGCCTGCACGGCCGGCGAGAAGGTGCCGACCACCTGGTAGCCGCCGCCGGGCTGGGTGGCCCATTGCAGTTCGGTGATCGAACCGGTCAGGAAGCGGCGCGCCTGCTCGGCGGTGTCCTGGTCGGCGAAGTTGGCCACCACCGACAGGTCGACGCGGTTCACGCCGCCGTCGCGGATGCCCTTGTCGCGCAGCTGCGAGCGCGCGTCGGAGGCGTCCGAGTCGAGCTTCTTGGTCAGCGCGCCGGTCATGTCGACCTGCAGCAGGAAGTGCACGCCGCCGCGCAGGTCCAGGCCGAGGTACATCGGCAGCGCGGTCAGCCAGCGCGGCGAGGCGCTCTGCAGGTTCAGCGCGACGACGTATTGCGGATCGCTCGGGTCGCTGTTGAGCGCCTTCTGCAAGAGATCCTTCACGCGCAGCTGGGTATCGGTGTCCTTCAGGCGCACGCGGATTTTCGCGTTGTTCGCCGAATTGTCGAAGGTGATGTCGTCCGGCGCGACCTGGGCGGCGGCCAGCGAGGCCTGCATCTGGCCGAGCGTGCCCGAGTCGATCTTGACCGTGGCCTTGCCGCTCGACACCTGCACCGCCGGCGCTTCGCCGTAGAAGTTGGGCAATGTGTACAGAAGGCCGATCGCGAGCGCGACGACCATCACGACATATTTCCAGATTGGGTAACGATTCATGAAAGGGCCGAACGGGAAAGTTGGCTTGAAAAGCGTCGCGTCCGGCACCCGCGTGTCCCGCGCGATCGACGCGCGGGCCTGCGGGGATGCCGGACGCTCGAAGTGCGGCTTACAGCGACTTGATCGTGCCCTTCGGCAGGATGGTCGTCACGGCCGACTTCTGGACCGTGATCTCGGTGCCTTCCGACACCTCGACGCCGACGTAGGCTTCGCCGACCTTGGTGACCTTGCCGACCAGACCGCCGTTGGTCACGACTTCGTCGCCCTTGGCCATCGCGGCGAGCATGTTGCGATGCTCCTTCTGACGCTTCATCTGCGGACGGATCATGATGAAGTAGAGCACCGCGAACATCAGGATGAGCGGCAGGAAGCTCATCAGGCTCGATTCGGCGCTGCCGCCAGCGCCTTGCGCGAATGCATTGCTGATAATGGACAACGACACGTTGGTCTCTCCGTTGGGGAAAATCAGAAAAATAGCCGGTTATTCTACCACCGGCGAAAACCTCGACAGCATGGCAAATGCGCTTTGGTATCAAGCTGTTAAGCCGTCACCCGGGGATTTGCCCCGTATTTCCCGCGCACGGGCCTCGATTCGAGAAAGCAGATTGTAATGTGTCGGCGGCCTGGCAAGCTGCGCGCTGCCCGGAAACGCGCAGCGGCGAGCATGGCGATATCGTTCGACAAGGGTATGACGAAACTGCGGGCGGCAGGCTTCGTCGCCGCCCGCCTCGCGGCTACTCGCGCTGCCCCACGCCGCGCGCCCGATCGGCCGCGAAGCGCAGGCGGAAGGCCTCGAAGCTGTGCGTCTCGATCGCCTCGCGGATCTCGCTCATCAGCGTCAGGTAGTAGTGCAGGTTGTGGATCGTGTTGAGCTGCGCGCCCAGGATCTCGCCGACGCGATGCAGGTGGTGCAGGTAGCCGCGCGTGAAGTTGCGGCAGGTGTAGCAGCTGCAGCTTTCGTCGAGCGGGCGCAGCGAGTTCTTGTGCGTCGCGTTGCGGATCTTGACGTCGCCGAAGCGCGTGAACAGCCAGCCGTTGCGCGCGTTGCGGGTCGGCATCACGCAGTCGAACATGTCGACGCCGTTGGCCACGCCTTCCACCAGGTCCTCGGGCGTGCCCACGCCCATCAGGTAGTGGGGCTTGTGCGCGGGCAGCTTCGGGCCGACGTGGCGCAGCACGCGCATCATGTCTTCCTTGGGCTCGCCGACCGACAGCCCGCCGATCGCGTAGCCGTGGAAGTCGAGCTCGGCCAGGCCCGCCAGCGACTCGTCGCGCAGGTCCTCGAACATGCCGCCCTGCACGATGCCGAACAGCGTGTTGGGGTTGCCCAGGGCGTTGAACTCGTCGAGCGAGCGCCTGGCCCAGCGCAGCGACATGCGCATCGATTCGGCCGCTTCCTGGTGGGTGGTCGGCACGCCGTCGGTGGCGTAGGGCGTGCATTCGTCGAACTGCATGACGATGTCCGAATTCAGCACCTTCTGGATCTGCATCGACACTTCCGGCGACAGGAACAGCTTGTCGCCGTTGATCGGCGAGGCGAAGGTCACGCCGTCCTCGGTGATCTTGCGCAGATCGCCCAGCGAGAACACCTGGAAGCCGCCCGAGTCGGTCAGGATCGGCTTGTTCCAGCCCATGAAGCGGTGCAGGCCGCCGTGCGCGCCGATGGTCTCGAGGCCGGGGCGCAGCCAGAGGTGGAAGGTGTTGCCGAGGATGATCTGCGCCTGCATCTCGTGCAGCTCGCGCGGCTGGACCGCCTTGACGGTGCCGTAGGTGCCCACCGGCATGAAGATCGGCGTTTCCACCACGCCGTGGTTCAGCGTGACGCGGCCGCGCCGCGCGTGGCCGTCGGTGCTCAGCAGTTCGAACTTGAGCCCGTTCTCGGGCGGAACGTGCGCTGGCACGGGTTCCGATTGGCGATCGTTCATCGCGTGGTGCTCCTTGCTACCGGAGAACAGTCCGGTGCTCGTGGTGGGCGCCGTCGCGGGATTCGCGGCGGCGTGTTCCGGGAAGACGGCAGTGGTGCTCTCGCCCCGGGTTTATTCGGGATCGCGGCGCGTCAGCAGCATCGCGTCGCCGTAGCTGAAGAAGCGGTAGCGCTCGGCGATCGCGTGGCGGTAGGCGTCGCGGATCGTCTCGACCCCGGCGAAGGCCGAGACCAGCATCAGCAGGGTCGACTTCGGCAGGTGGAAGTTCGTCACCAGCCGGTCCACCACGCGGAAGGCGTAGCCCGGCGTGATGAAGATGTCAGTTTCGGCGCGCGTGGGCGCGAGCGGCCGGCCCTCGCGTTCCGCGTCGCGAGCGGCGGCCTCGAGCGCGCGCATGGAGGTGGTGCCGACCGCCACCACCTTGCCGCCGCGCGCGCGCGTCGCCGCGATCAGTACGACCAGCGTGTCGCTGAGTTCGTACCATTCGCTGTGCATCTTGTGCTCGGCGATGTTGTCGACGCGCACCGGCTGGAAGGTGCCCGCGCCCACGTGCAGGGTGAGCGTGGCGGTCTCGATACCGCGCGCGCGCAGCGTGGCCAGCAGCGCGTCGTCGAAGTGCAGGCCGGCGGTGGGCGCGGCGACCGCGCCCGGGTTGCTGGCGAACACCGTCTGGTAGCGCGTCTCGTCGGTCGCGTCGGGGTCGTGCTCGATGTAGGGCGGCAGCGGCAGGCGGCCGTGGCGCTCGATCAGCGCCAGGCAGTCCTCGGGGAAGTGCAGCGTGAAGAAGGGCTCGACGCGCTCGCCCACCGTCACCTCGAAGGCCTCGGCCAGCCGCAGCGTGCTGCCCTCGACCGGGCTCTTGCTGGAGCGGATCTGCGCCAGCACCGTGCGCGGGCCGATCACGCGCTCGACCAGCACCTCGATCTTGCCGCCGCTGGCCTTCTGGCCGAAGAAGCGTGCCTTCAGCACCTTGGTGTCGTTGAACACCAGCAGGTCGCCGGCGCCGAGGCAGTCGGGCAGTTCGGTGAAGCGGCGGTCGGTCAGGCGCGTGGGCGCGACGCTGCCGTCCACCTCGAGCAGGCGGCTGGCGCTGCGCTCGGGCAGCGCCGTTTGCGCGATCAAGTCGGGGGGCAGGTCGAAATCGAAATCGGAAAGCTTGAACATGGAAAAATGGGGGCGTAGCCGCGTCATGGCCGGCGCGAACCGCTATGATGGCGGGGTCGCGCGGCTCGCGGGCGCCGCCGGGTCGTGCGGCGTCAAAACCGCTATTGTACTTGCTTGTCCCTTGCCGAATTCCGATCCGATGCCCGTACCTTCCCGCCGTAGCGTTCCCGTCGATGCCGCCGCCGATGCCGGCAGCGAACCCGCGCGCGGCACGCATGACGGGCGCGAGGACGAGGCGGTCCAGGCGCCGGCGCGCACGCCGCAGCGCGGGCCGGACGGGCGGCTCGCCGAGCCTTCGGTGGAGGTCGCCGACGCGGCCGCGCCGAAGCCGGCCAGGCGCGGCCGGTGCAAGGCGGCCGAGAGCGATCCGGCCGATGCGGATGCGGATGCGGCGCAGGGCAATGTCGAAGGCGCCGGCGACAAGCCGTCGAAGGCGGGCAAGCAGAAGGTCGCCAAGGCCGCGCCCAAGCTCGTCAAGACCGCCGACAAGCTCGCCAAGCTGGGCCTGTCGCGCTCGATCGACCTGGTCCTGCACCTGCCGATGCGCTACAAGGACGAAACCACCCTCACGCCGATGCGCGAGCTGCTGCCGGGCGAGCTCGCGCAGACCGAAGGCGTGGTCTACGACAACGAGATCACCTTCCGCCCGCGCCGCCAGCTGCTGGTGCGCTTGCGCGACGAGGACGGCAGCGAGCTGGTGCTGCGCTTCCTGAACTTCTACGGCTCGCAGGTCAAGCAGATGGCCGTCGGCCAGCGGCTGCGCGTGCGCGGCGACATTCGCGGCGGTTTCTTCGGGCTCGAGATCGTGCACCCGGCGGTGCGCGTGGTCGACGAAGACACCCCGCTGGCGCAGGTGCTCACGCCAGTCTATCCGAGTACGGCCGGCGTCTCGCAGGCCTATCTGCGCAAGGCCATCGACAACGCGCTGGCGCGCACGCCGCTGCCCGAGCTGCTGCCGGCCGAGGTCGAGGCCACTTGGCTGCGTCCGCTGGAGGTGCCGGCACTGGCCGACGCGGTGCGCCAGCTGCATCATCCGAGCGTCGATTCGGACGAGACCGCGCTGATCGACGGCACCCACCCGGCCTGGATCCGCATCAAGTTCGACGAGCTGCTCGCGCAGCAACTCTCGCTCAAGCGCGCCCACGAGGAGCGCCGCACGCGCGCGGCGCCGGCCATGCCGCGTCGCGCCGTGCACGACCAGGGCTCGCTGGTCGCGCGGCTGCTCGCGGCGCTGCCGTTCTCGCTGACCGGCGCGCAGACGCGCGTGGTCGACGAGATCGCGAGCGACCTAACGCTCGCGCACCCGATGCAGCGGCTGCTGCAGGGCGACGTCGGCAGCGGCAAGACGGTGGTGGCCGCGCTGGCGGCCGCGCAGGCGATCGACGCGGGCTACCAGGCCGCGCTGATGGCGCCGACCGAAATCCTCGCCGAGCAGCATGCGCGCAAGCTGCGCGGCTGGCTGGAGCCGCTCGGCGTGACGGTGGCCTGGCTGGCCGGCAGCCTGAAGACGAAGGACAAGCGCTCGGCCATCGAGGCCGCCGCGCTCGGCACCGCGCAACTGGTGATCGGCACCCACGCGATCATCCAGGATACGGTCGAGTTCGCACGGCTCGGCCTGGTGATCGTTGACGAGCAGCATCGCTTCGGGGTGGCCCAGCGGCTCGCGCTGCGCGCCAAGGCGGGCGGCCCGGCGGGCTTCCAGCCGCACCAGCTGATGATGTCGGCCACGCCGATCCCCCGCACGCTGGCGATGACCTACTATGCCGATCTCGAAGTCTCAACCATCGACGAGCTGCCGCCGGGGCGCACGCCGATCGTCACCAAGCTGATCGCCGACGCGCGCCGCGAGGAGGTGATCGGCCGCGTGCGCGATGCGGCGCTGGGCGGCCGGCAGGTCTACTGGGTCTGCCCGCTGATCGAGGAGAGCGAGACGCTGCAGCTGCAGACTGCGGTGGAGACCTACGAGACGCTCGCAGCCGCGCTGCCCGGTGTCAACGTCGGCCTGGTGCACGGGCGCCTCTCGCCGGCCGAGAAGGCGAGCGTGATGGAGGCCTTCGCGCGCAACGAGGTGCAGCTGCTGGTGGCGACCACCGTGATCGAGGTCGGCGTGGACGTGCCGAACGCCTCGCTGATGGTGATCGAGCATGCCGAGTGCTTCGGGCTCGCGCAGTTGCACCAGCTGCGCGGGCGCGTCGGGCGCGGCACGGCGGCATCGGCCTGCGTGCTGATGTACAGTGGCCCGCTGTCGATCGCCGGCCGCGCGCGCCTGAAGACCATGCGCGAGACCAACGACGGCTTCGAGATCGCCCGGCGCGACCTCGAGATCCGCGGCCCCGGAGAATTTCTCGGGGCGCGACAATCTGGCGCGGCCATGCTGCGTTTCGCCGACCTGGAGCAGGACGGCTGGCTGATCGAGCCGGCTCGCGAGGCTGCCGCCGCCTTGATCGCGCACCATCCCGAGATGGTGACCCAGCATCTGGCCCGCTGGCTCGGCGCGCGCGAGCAGTTCCTGAAGGTCTGATTCCGGCGGATCCGACGCCCGGCGTGGAATGTCGAGGGCCACGCGGGCGCGTGCCATTCACCCATACTGCATCGCAACAAGCAATTGCCGTCGAGAAGGCTGGCGGAACGCTTCTATCCGGTGTATAAATTAAAGCTATCGCCTGTATTTCTGTGATTGACCCACAATGACGCTTACTGAACTGAAGTACATCGTCGCAGTCGCTCGCGAGCGGCATTTTGGCCGCGCGGCCGAAGCCTGCTTCGTCAGCCAGCCGACGCTCTCGGTTGCGATCAAGAAGCTCGAGGAGGAGCTGAACGTGCAGATCTTCGAGCGCGGCGCGAGCGAGGTGAGCGTGACGCCGATCGGCGACCAGATCGTCACCCAGGCGCAGCGCGTGCTGGAGCAGACCTTCGCCATCAAGGAAATCGCCAAGCAGGGCAAGGATCCGCTGGTCGGTCCGTTCCGGCTCGGCGTGATCTGCACGATCGGGCCCTACCTGCTGCCCACGCTCGTCAAGCAGATGATCCACCTTGTCCCGCAGATGCCGCTGATGCTGCAGGAGAACTACACGCTCAAGCTGCTCGAACTGCTCAAGCAGGGCGAGATCGACGCGGCCATCATGGCCCTGCCGTTCCCGGAAACCGGCCTGATGGTGCGCCTGCTCTACGACGAGCCCTTCGTGGTCGCGCTGCCCTCCAGCCATCCCTGGTCCAAGCGCCGCAAGATCGACGCGGCTGACCTCAAGCAGGAAACCATGCTGCTGCTCGGCAACGGCCACTGCTTCCGCGATCACGTGCTGGGCGTGTGCCCCGAGCTGATGCACTTCTCGCAGACCGCCGATGGCATCCAGAAGACCTTCGAGGGTTCCTCGCTGGAGACCATCCGCCACATGGTGGCGAGCGGCGTGGGCATCACGGTGCTGCCGCGCATGTCGGTGGGCGAGATCGGGCCGCTGGCCAACAATGCCGATTCGGACCTGCTGTCCTACGTGCCCTTCGACGAGCCGATCCCGGACCGCCGCGTGGTGCTGGTCTGGCGCAAGAGCTTCACGCGCATGCCGGCCATCGGCGCGATCAGCGAGGCGATCATCGCCTGCGACCTGCCGGGCGTGGCCAAGCTCGACATGCCCGCCACCCTGAACTGAGGCCGGCGCGAGCCGCGCCGCACGCGGTGCCAGACCGACCGGGGCCTTAGCGCCCCGGTTTTGTTTTGCCTATCGCATATATAAATTCAACTAAATTCAGATTATCGATAGGGTTTTTATGATGGCATCCATGGGCCGGCGACAGGCGGCCCGGGCCGGGGCTCCAGGAGCGCCGGCGCCTTTCATACCGAACGACGGAGCCATCCACCAAGATCAACCCAGCGCACCCCGCCGCGCCCGAATTTTA
>JAYFRU010000082.1:0-9959 GCA_040946965.1 Burkholderia sp.
ATAAAGCTGCAACCCATCCTGTCGCAGTCGGAACACACGAAAAACCTTCGCAAACGGGAGGCGTTCATATAAATGATCCATGGGCTTTCTTCACGGCGTCGAAACGATCGAATCCGTCTCCGGTGGCGTCTCGGTCACGCTCGTCAAGACGGCGGTCGTCGGCCTGGTCGGCACAGCGGTGGGCGGCACGGTCAACGATATCGTGATCGTCACGAGCGATCGCGACTTCGCGCAGTTCGGACCGGCAGCGGCGAACGCGACGATCCCCGCTGCATTGAAAGACATCTTTGCGCAGGGGCCAACCGTCGTCCAGGTGATCAACGTACTCGACCCGGCCGTGCACAATACGGCGGTCGCAAACGAGCCGCTCGTGCTCGGTGCGAACGATACGGCGACACTCGCGCATCCGGGGGTCGTCACGGCACTGCCGAATGCCATCCTGAGCCAGGATGGGAAGACGACGTACGTGGCCGGCACCGATTACACGCTGGACCCGGTGAACGGCATCGTCACGCGCGTGCCGACCGGCGCGATCAAGGCGCTCGCGCAGCTGACCGCCAAGTACAGCTATGCCGACCCGTCCACGGTCACGGCTGCTGAGATCATCGGTGGTGTGAACGCGGCGGGTCTGCGCACCGGCATGCAGAAGTTCCTCGACGGTTACGCGCAGATCGGTTATCTGGCGAAGCTCCTGGTCGCTCCCGCCTACTCGACGCAGGCATCGGTCGCCGCGGCGCTGGAAACCGTCGCCGGTCAGATCCGCGCCATTTCGTTCCGGGATGCCGCCGCCGGACTCACGGTGCAGCAGGTCATCCAGACGCGCGGCGCGGGCGGCAACGGCAATTTTTATACGTCGAGCGAGCGTTCCGTGCTCTGCTATCCGTATATCAAGGTGTTCGACTCCGCAACCAATTCCAACGTACTGCGCCCGATGTCCGCGAGCGCGGCCGGCTTGCAGGCGGCGGTCGACCAGCGCTCCGGTTACTGGTTCTCCGAATCAAATAACCAGATCGGCGGGGCGATCGGGCTGGAGCGGTCGATCTACGCGATGATCAACGACCCGAACAGCGATACGAACCAGTTGAACGCGGCCGGCATCACGACGGTGTTCGCGTCGTTCGGCACAGGTTACCGTCTATGGGGGAACCGGTCGGCGGCGTTTCCGTCGTCGACGCAGCCCACGCAGTTTGTCTGCGTGCGCCGCACGGCCGACGTGATCGAGGAAAGCCTCGAATACTTCACGTTGCAGTACATGGACAAGCCGATGGTCGACGCGACGATCGATGCGATTCTCGAATCGGCGAACGGTTTCCTGCGCAAGCTGGTCGGCGACGGCGCGATTGTCGGAGGGCGTGCGTGGTTCGACACGAAGCTCAATCCCGTGACGGAACTCGAAGCCGGTCATATCGTGCTGTCCTACGACTTCATGCCGCCGCCGCCCGCCGAGCGCATTACGTACAAGGCAACGGTGAACGTCAACTACCTGAGCAAGCTGGGAGCGAGCCAATCATGAGTGGCATCCAAATCAACAACGTCGTAAACGCAAACATCTTCGTGAACGGCAATTCGCTGCTCGGGCGCGCGGAAGAAATCCAGCTGCCCGACTTGTCGATCAAGGAAGTCGAGCACAAGGCGCTCGGCATGGTCGGTACGATCGTGCTGCCGGCCGGCTTCGACAAGCTCGAAGGCAAGATCAAGTGGAACAGTTTCTATAGCGACGTGTGGCTGGCGGTCTGCGACCCGTTCACGCCGGTCACGCTGATGTGCCGCTCGTCGGTCGAGACATTCAACAGCCAGGGGCGGCAGGTGCAGGCACCGCTCGTGACGCAACTGACGATCACCATCAAGAAAATGCCGCTTGGCACCTTCAAGCCGCACGACAACGCAGAGTTCCAGTCGGAATTCACGGGCACGTACATCAAGCAGCAACTGAACGGCAAGGACATCATCGAGCTGGACGTGATGGCGAACATTTTCAAGGTCGGTGGCGTCGATAAGCTCGCGACGTACCGCGCGAATATTGGAGGCTGATATGGAAAAGCAAGGCAACGAATCAGCAACGCAACAACTGAAGAAAGGCACCGATCAACCCACGCACCCGGCCGTGTTCGACGTGGTGCCGCTGAGTGCGCCGCTCACGCTGGCGGATGGTCGCGAGATTCGCCAGATCACGTTGCGTACCGCAAAGGTCCGCGATTTGAAGCTCGCGCAGCGTATCGGTGGCGATAGCGTCACGCAGGAACTCGCGCTCATCGGCATCATTTGTCATGAAGGGCTGACGCCCGACGACCTGGAGGACATGGACCTGGGCGACTACCAGCGCGTCCAGGCTTCGTTTCGCCGGATGCTGGATCGAAGCGGCCTTGCTGCGCAAGGTGCGGGCGTTGCTGGCGCGGTGGTTCCGCACGCAGCCTAGCGAACTGGACGCACTGGATATCGCCGAGCTGGTCGAGTGGGCGCAGGATGCCGCCGACCAGATCGAGAGCGCCACGAAGTCCGAAGGCAGGTGAGCTTCGGCTTTTTTTGTTCCGGGAGTGAGCACGCATGAGCGGCATGATCGAACTGGGGATACTGCTGAGTCTGAGGGACTTGGCTAGCGCGCCGCTGCGCCTGTTCTCCAATACGCTGGAGAACGGCGTCACGCGCGGCGTGAACGGTCTTCAGCGCATGGGTGCGACGCTGGAACAGGTATCGACCCGGATGATCGCATTCGGCGCGTCCTCGCAGGCGCTCGGCCACGAAATCATGCGATTCGTCGAGAAGCCCGTGCACGCCTTTGTTGAGATGGACTCGGCAATGAACGACCTGGCCGTCTCGACGATGGATCATACGGGCAAGATTGGTGCGACGTTCGACGAGCTGCGCGAAAAAGTGCTCGCGATCGACAACCGGCTGCCGATGACTACCGCCCAGGTCGCCGAAATCGGCACGGCGTTGAAGAATGCCGGCGTCACAACCCGGCAGATGCTCGACGGCGCGTATGACGTGGCGGCCGATCTCGCGGTCGTGCTAAAGCTTCCGGGTGAAGAAGCCGGCACGATGGTCGCGCGCCTGCGCGAGGCGCACGGTCTGGCCGGCAACGAACTGAAGTCGATGGCCGACTTGATGCAGCGCGCGCTTCGCGTACGGTATCACGCCGGAGGAGCTGAAGTACGCGAGCGCCTATGCCGCGCCGAACATCAACATGCTCGGACTGACCGGGCTCGACAACGCAAAGAAACTGCTCGCGCTGCAAGGCATGGGGGCGGGCTGGAACTTCCAGGGCTCCAGCTTCGGCACGAACTTCGCGATGTTTCTCCAGCGCCTGTCGAAAGGCCCGGAGATGATCGAGATGGCGAAGCGCGGCATGAAAGGGCTGGCGCGCGAGACGATGCAAAAGGCCGGCATCAAGTTCGAGTTCTACGATTCGAAGGGAAAGCTGAAGGGTATCGACCAGATGGTCGATCAGCTCCAGGTGGCTTACGGCAAGCTGCGCAAGATCGGCGGCGACCGTGCCGCGCTCGACGTGTTCTCGACCGTGTTTGGCGCGGAAGCCGGACGTGTCGCGCAGATGCTCGCGATCAAAGGGGATGCGGGGTATCGCGATGCGCAAAAGCGCTTGGACGATCAGGCGAGCCTGGACCAGCGCATCCAGCAAACGATGAAGAGCGCGGCCAATATCTGGACCGTGTTCTCGACCAACGTGACGAACGCGCTGGCGGCATTCGCGCAGCCGGCCGTCGAGTGGCTCGAACCGATGGTAACGCGCCTGGGTAACGTGGTCGCGGCCACGCGGCGCTGGACCGAAGCGCATCAGACCTTCGCAAAATGGACGATGGTCGTGGTGGGCGGACTGGGCTTGACACTCACGACGCTCGGCTCCATCGCGCTTACGCTCGGACTGATTACGCGGCTCATGGGCGGCTCGCTGTCGCTACTCGGTCGTTTCCCGATCGGCGCAGTATTCCGGGGGATCACGTCGGGGCTCGGTTCGCTCGTGCGGCTCGTGCCGATCGCCGTGACCGGGCTGCGCACGCTTGGCGTCGCACTGCTCGGCATTCCTGGCATCGGCTGGATCATGGCGGGCATCACGCTCGTCGCCTTCCTGGTCTGGAAGTACTGGGGGCCAATCAAGGCGTTCCTGGGCGGATTATGGGATGGCCTGGTCAAGGGCGCGGCACCGGGCTTTACTGCGCTCGGACAGGCGCTGTCTGCCTTGGGCGGGGTGCTCTCCCGGATATTCTCACCGTTCATGCCGTTGATTCACGAAGCGGTCGCGAGCTTCAAGCTGATGTGGAGCTGGATCGTCGCGCTGTTCGAACCGGTCAACAGCACCGGCACCGCCGCACGCGGCATGGGCCGGTCGATCGGTCTCGCGATCGGCGGTGCAATCCGCTGGGTGGCGAAACTGTACGCGTCGATGATCGCAATCCCGACGCACTTTATCGCGCTGGGCGAGCAGATCGTCACGGGCCTCGTGACCGGCATCGCGCGGCGCGTTTCGTCCGCGCGCGACACGATCGTGCAGTTGGGCGGCAACATCAAGTCCTGGTTCGCGCAGACGCTCGGCATCCACTCGCCGAGTCGCGTGTTCATGGAACTCGGCCGCAACATCGGCGAAGGCGCGCAAATCGGCATGCTCAGCACGGTGGGCGCGCTACGTGGCGCGGCGTCGCGTCTCGCGACGAGCGCCGTGCACGGCGCGACGGCCGCGCGGCTCCAGTCGGCCGTCGCATCCGCACAGCGCGCCGGTTATCCGGCACAAGCTGCGGGCGCGGTCGGCGGCCACGTGATCCACTACTCGCCGACATTGCACGTCGCGGGTGGTCCGCAGGTCCGCGAGCAGGTCGAGAAAGCCATGCAATTTTCGCAGGCTGAGTTCAATCGCATGCTGGATCGCTACTTCCACGACAAAACCCGAACCGCATTCTGATCATGCCGACGATACCCATCGGTCTGTTGACCAACCCCAACGCGGCGCTCCAGATCGTCACGAGCAAGGCGACTGGCTTCGTCTCGCAATACCTGCAAGGGCTCGCCAGCTCGCTCGGCATCCGGTTGAGCTACGCGTTGCTGGGCGACGTTGGATTCGACGTGGTGACCTACCCGAACGAATGGGAGACCCGCTACGGCGCGGAGTTTGCTGAACACGCGCTGATCGGCACGAAGCCGCGCCTTCAGTGGACGGGCGACCGCCTGGACGAAATCCGCTGGACGATCGTGCTGCACGCCGGCTTCTGCGACCCGGAAGCGGAGCTGCTGAAGCTCCAGCAACTGATCGTTGGGCACATCGCCGCACCCTTGCACCTGGGGAATGGCGACTACAAGGGTACGTTCGTGCCGACCGAGTGCACGATCTCCGTGCGACATTCGTTCCCGGACGGCACGCTCGTCTGGCTGGAAGGATCGCTGACGCTGCGCGAATACGTCGCACCGCCCGCACTGATCGATGCAACCGCCTCGAAGACGCCGGTTGCCGCGCAGTCGCGTGCGGGTAGCAGTGTGACGCCGCCGCCGCAGACTGTCAGTGCATCGGCCGCCGCGCGACCGGCCAGCGCACCGGTGATCAGGAACTGAAATGAGCGCACCCATCCAATGCATCCAGCACATCACGCTCGACGGTGAGCGATGGGATACGATCGCTTGGCATTACTACGGCGACCCGACCGCGTACGGCCCGATCATCGAGGCGAATCCGGCCGTCGACATCAAGGCGACGCTGCAAGGCGGCATCGTCCTGCTCATCCCGATCATGACGCTCGACCAGGTGAACGCCCAGCAAGCCAACACGAACCTGCCGCCATGGAAACAGTAGTCCCGCAATCGTCCGCCACGCTGCAAGCGCCGTCGCCGAACGCACTCGTGCCTTCCGGCGTGGTGGTGGTGGTCTACCAGAAGAAAGACATCAGCGCGGCGCTTGCGCCCTATCTGACGGATGTAACGTATACCGACCACACCGGCGGACAGGCCGATTCGGTCGAGCTGGGCATCGAGAACGCGGACGGCCGGTGGACTGATGCATGGTATCCGACCTTCGGTGACACGTTGACCATCTCGATCGGCTACGCCTTGCAACCGCTGCTGCCGTGCGGGCTGTTCGATATCGACGAAATCGACCTCGAAGGGCCACCCGACAAGGTGACGATCAAAGGGCTCGGTGCGGGCGTCAAGAAAGCCGTGCGCACGCGTACGAGAACGTCACGCTCGCAACAATCGCCGCGACGGTCGCCAAGCGCAACCGCCTGAAGCTGACCGGCAAGATCGAGCCGATCCAGATCACGCGTGTGACGCAGGCGTATGAAACCGACCTGGCCTTTTTGCAACGAATCTCCGCTGAATACGGATACGAATTCTCGATCCGGGGCGGCATCATGACGTTCTTCAAACGCAGCGCCCTGAAGGCCGCGCCGCACGTGCTGGTGATCGGGCGCTCGGACCTGGAGCGCTACACGTTTCACGACAAGATTCATCAAATCTATCTGGCGAGCACCGTCACGTATCACGACCCGCACAAAAAGCGCGTGCGCCGCAAGCGCGTGCTCGATCCGTCGTCGAAGCTGTCGAAGTACGACCACTACAGCGCCGACGAGCTGAACGTCAACGTGCGTGCTGAAACGGACGCTCAGGCGAACCTGAAAGCGCAGGCTGCGCTCGAACGGGCAAATGACGATCAGACGGGCGCGACGCTCACGTTGACCGGCAACACAAAGCTCGCGGCGGGCGTCAATGTACTGGTGCAGGATTTCGGGAAGCTGAACGGCAAGTACAACATCACGCAATCGAAGCATACGTTTTCGCGGTCGAACGGCTATACGACCGAGATTGAACTCAAGCGCGTACGGGAGGCAGTCAATGGAGCATAGGCACAGCGATCCAGCGACGGGCGGCGTCCGGTTCAAGACGGGTGTCGTGTCGGCGGTGGACAGCGCAGGCAACGTGCGCGTGGCGTTCGACGACATTGGCGTGACGAGCGGCTGGATTCCGGTCTGCTACCAGAAGACCCAGTTCGACAAGGCATACTTTCCGTATGACGTTGGCGAGCATGTGCGCTGTCTGATGGACGCGCACCTCGAAGACGGGGTGGTGGTGGGGGCGATCTATTCGGAAGCCGATGCAGTGCCGTGGACGGACGGCGACACCTTTGGCTGGCGCTTCAAGGATGGCGGCGGCTTCACGTACAATCGCGCCACCGGCGCACTCGTCGCCCACGGCATGGGCGTCATGACGATCACGATCGGCGGCGACGCAAACATCAACGTCGCTGGCGCGACGAACATCACGGCCGGTGGCAATGCGACGCTGGATGCGCCCGAGGTGGTGGTCGCGAAAAACCTCCGCGTGAAAGGCGCGACGATGCTCGAAGGCGGTGTCGGCGGTGCGGCGGGTGCAGGCACGGTCATTCCGGGTAGCATTAAGGCAGCGGACGACGTAGTAGCCGGCCCCGTCAGCGTGCGCGGCCACGAGCATACCGATCCGCAGGGCGGCACCACGTCGCCGCCGATCGGGCAGTAAATCCGGTCGATAAAAATGCGCGTCATTGTGAGGCACGCGCGCGAACGCGGACACTGCGCATCATGCAACCGTCCGACATCACCGCCATCCAGTCGCGCTTCTTCCAGATAGCGCTTTCGACGCGACCGAGCGCCGGCTCCGGCGTATTGCTCGCCGACGCGCTCGGCATGGTTGTGACCGATGTCGACGATATCGCGCAGTGCATCGACATCATCCTGCATACGCCATTAGGCGCGGACCCGTTGAGGCCGGATTTCGGTGGCGACGTGGACCGTTACCTCGACTATCCGATCAACATGGCGCGCCCACACATCGCGCGCGAGATTCGCACGGCGCTCTCGCGTTGGGAGCCGCGCCTGAACCTCGTTCAGGTCGCGGTGAATCCATCCGACGTGGCAAAGCTCGATGTAGGGATTGCCTGGCAGATCGCGGCGGCGTATACGAAGGATGTATTTGTGACCAACCTCGCATTCGGGAAATTGCCATGAGTAAATGGATCAGTGCAATTCGTCGTTGGGTGATCCTTCGCCTATTGCTTGCTGAATGTCCTTCATCTGCAGAAGTTTGCTTGCATGCCACAGAAGTTGTTGTGTGGCTTTGGGCGACAGATAGATGTCCATCGTTCAACTCTTCAATTCAGGAGACAGCTCGACGGTTAGCACCAGTTCACCAGATTGAGATTGGTAAGTACATTGCTCGATGCTTTCGAGGCCCATCACGTCTTTCCGATTACGCATAACAGTTCCCCTTATTGAAAATGGCTACTGTACTCGATCCGTCGCTGCCGACCCCGAGTTTCATCGATCGCGACCCGGCGCGCGACCTGGCCGACATGGTTGCGAAATTCGAGGCCGACGTTGGCCGCACGCTGTTCCCGGGGCAGATCGAGCGACTGCTGCTCAACGGCTTCTCCTATCGGGTCAGCCTGCTCAAGGAAGCCATGCAGGACGTGGCACTGCTCTGCCTGGTGCGTTATTCGCGCGCGCCGATTCTCGACATGCTGGGCGAGAACGTCGACTGTCATCGCATTCTCGCGCGGCCGGCAACGTGCACGCTTGAGTTCACATTCGATGCGCCCGGCGTCGCGACCATTATTCCGGCCGGCACGCAGGTCGGCTCCGATGTGATCTTTCAGACAAGCGCCGATGTCGCGGTCGCCGCGACCGATACAAGCGCCACGGTAGCCGGCATCTGCACGGTCGCCGGATCGGCGGGCAACGGGTTCGTCGCAGGTCAGATCGGCGGTCTTGCCGGCAACGTCGAAAACCTGAACATCACGCTCGCACAGAACACCACGACGACGGCAGGCGGCACCGACGACGAGCTGGACGACAACTACCGTCAGCGAATCATGCTCGCGCCGGAGAGTTTTTCGACCACGGGGCCGTCCGATGCCTACGTGTATTGGGCGCGAACCGCCGATCCTTCGATCGCAGATGTCACGGTACAGTTTCCGGAGCTGGTGCTCGCGAACGGCGCGCTTCAGTCCGCCAATGCCGTGCCGCCGGGTTGCGTGTTCCTGTATCCGTTGACCACCTCCGGGCTGCCGACGCAGGCGATCATGGATGCCGTGCTGGCGATGTGCTCGCCGAAGAACCGGCGCGCGGCAACCGATTACGTGCGGGTATTTGCGCCGCAGGAGGTCGGCTATCAGATCGTCGCGGAACTAACGTTATTCAACAATGCCGATCAGGCGACGGCGCTAGCGCAGGCCAATACTGCCGCCCAGACCTACGTCGCCGCCCGCGAGCGGCAGCTGGGCCTCGACATCGTGCGCGAGCAGATCATCGGCGCGCTCAACAGTCCTAGCTCGTACGGCGTCTACAAGGTCAACCTGATTCAGCCGGCGGCCGATACCGTGCTCACGCCCGTGCAGTGGGGGCATTGCACGGGCATCCAGATTTCCATTGCTGGCACGACGGACGGTTGATATGGGCGATTTCGTTATGCCTTCCCTGCTGGTGCCGCCGCTGGCCCGCGACCTGAATGCGCACGCGCTCGAAACGGCGGGCGCGCGCGCGCTTTCGATCGACTTGACGCCGCTCCTGGTCGCCGACTTCGATACGGTACCGGCGTCTGCGCTACCGGCGCTGGCCGAGCAATGGCGCATGCTGGGCGATGCGGGCTGGAATCTGGCAGCCACTGAAGCGCAGCAGCGTGCGCTCCTGAAGGAAGCCGGCGCACTGCACCGGATGCGTGGCACGCCCTGGGCGGTCATGCGCGTGCTGGAAATTCTCGGCCTTACCGGCACTTTTACCGAGTGGTTCAACATGCAGCCGCTGGGTGCGCCCTACACGTTCACCATCTCGCTCGACGTACAGGATCAGGCGGCCGGCTTGCCGCCGCTCGACATGGCGCGCTGGGCGCTAATCGCGCGCCTCATCAATTTCTGGGGTCTTCTGGAAATCGTGTGGGTAAATTTCGTCATGAAATGGCCTGAAAGCCAAGCAGGACGCGGGTTTGCGCGA
>JAYFRU010000083.1:0-9958 GCA_040946965.1 Burkholderia sp.
CTCCTCAGTGCGCTGAAAATACCAGGTGTACCTCGCCGGCTTCTGCGCCGTAAGAGCGGGTTCGCTGAGCGCTTACGGCATGATTCACGAATTCTTCAAGATGGGCGGGTACGTTCCGGCGGTCCGGCAGGCGCATGCGGACGCGGTGCGGGCATTGCGCGAGGCGTTCGAGCCGGACTGAGCGAGGGCGCGCCGATCAAGTCGACGAGGCGGGACGATGGAGCGGATCGAGGTGGAAACGGGCGACTGGACGCAGCTCGGCGCCGATGCGGCGCGCATTCGCGATGCGGTGTTCGTGCGCGAGCAGCGCATCGCGCCGGAGCTGGAGCTCGACGAGGAGGATCCGCTGGCCCATCACGCGGTGGCCTACCTGGTGCGGGGTGGTGCCGAGGGAGAGCCGGGCGGGCGCCGCGCGGTCGGCACCGCGCGCCTGCTGCCCGGCGCCACCATCGGCCGCTTGTCGGTGCTGCCGGAGGCGCGCCGGCGCGGCATCGGCACCCGTGTGCTGGGCGTGCTGGTGGCTGCGGCCGTCGCGCGCGGCGAGCCGCGCGTGACGCTCTACGCGCAGCCGGCGGCGGTGCCGTTCTACCGGCAGCGCGGTTTCGACATCGCCGGCGAACCCTTCGACACGGCCGGCGTGATCCACGTCGAGATGGTCAGCGCGTCCTAGCCGGTACGCGTGTCGAGCTTCGCACGCCTGGACGAGGCCACGCGCCGGGGCAGGCACGCGGCCGACCGGACGACGCCTGGCGGCCTCAGCGCGTGCCGCCCAGCTCCACGTCGAAGCTCATCGCGCGCTCGAAAGCGCCGGGCCGCACGATCCGGTGCGAGCCGTCGTCGTCGCAGCGCTCCTTGATCTCGACCGTCAGCCGCGAACGTTCCTTGGTCGTCACGCGCAGCGCCGTGGTGCCGCGCGTGCCGTATTCGGGCGTCTCGATGAAGGCGGCCGACAGCGCGCGCTCGCGCTCCAGCGGAATGCCGGTATGCGGCAGCGCCTCGTTGGCGGCGGTGCGCGTGTCGCGCATGATCTCGATCAGCGCGTCGAGCAAGGGCGCGGCCTCGTAGGTCAGCAGGGTGCCGAGCTCGCTGCGCTTGTGGACCAGCTTGGGCCACGGGGTGTCGAGCCGCGCGTTGGACAGCCCGTGCACGCCGGCGGCCAGCCGCAGCGGCGCGTCGAGCGGGGTATCGGGCTCAGCCGGCCGGTTGCAGTACCAGGCCAGCTCGCGGCGCCGGCAATCGCCGACCAGCAGGTTGAAGCCGTTGTAGAGCGCGGCGGTGCCGGCGATCTGCGCGAGATAGTCGAGCGGCGCGAGATTGCGCCCGCCGAGGAAGTCCGACACCAGCTTGCCGCGCGTCGGGGCGCCGGCGCGGATGTCGAAGGGAGCGCGGTATTTGGTCAGCGCGGCGAAGCGGCCGTCGCGCGACACGCCGAGCCAGGTGCCGCCGCCTTCTAGGTCGCGCCCGGCCAGCACGCCGGGCACATCCTCCCACCAGGCCAGCGGCGCGCTCGTGCGGCGGAAGAATTCGTCACGGTTCGCGGTGAGCGTCAGCACCGGGCCATCCTCGGCCTCGGGCTGCCAATCGAATACGATCAGGCACATCGGGTGATTCCCTCACTGGGATCGGGGTGCGCGGGCCCGACACGCGCCGTGGCTCGCGTTGGTCCGCGCGCCACGATAGCACGCGCGCTCAGACTTCGGTGGGCAGGCCGTAGGGCAGCGGCAGGAAGGCGAGCGCCGGGCCGTCGGGGGCACCGAGGTGGACCGTGCCGGATTCCTGCGCGGCCAGCTTGATCTCGACCAGCGCGTCGACACCGCCGGCCGGCGCGGCCGCCGCGTTGACGATCATCCCGCAGGGCTGGCCCGGATCCTCGCTGTGGAACAGCTCGACGCCGGCCCGCACCGTGTCGGTCTCGCCCTCGACGTGTACCAGCGCGGCACGGCGCTTGGTGGTGCCGCGGTACTGGCTGCGCGCGACGATTTCCTGGCCCGGGTAGCAGCCCTTGCGGAAATTGACGGCGCCGATCACGTCGTAGTTGAGCATCTGCGGCACGAACTGCTCGACCACCGGCTGGGTGATGCGCGGCTCGGCGGCGCGAATCTCGAGCCAGTCCCACACGGCCGGCGAGACGCGCGCGAGCTTGCCGTCGAGCACGGCGGCGCCGGCCTCGAACTGCTCGCGGCTGGCGATCCACAGGTAGCGCGCACGGCCGTCGGCGTCGGGCAGCCGGATCAGCGTGCCGGCCGGGCCGTCGAGCTTGGTATGGCCGCCGTCGGGCAGCGCCTCGAACAGGCCCGACAGCGCCTCGCGCACCTCGCCGGCGAGGCCGACGGCGACCAGCTCGGCCGCGTCGCTCAGCTTGGCCTTAGCGCGCAGCACGAACATCGACAGGCGCTTCTGCACGGCCGCCTGGATGTCCTTCGAGACCAGCAGGCGCACGCCGGCGTTGCTGCGCCAGGCCAGGAACGAGGCCAGCAGGCGGCCCTTGGCGGTGCAGTAGCCGGCCAGCTTCACGCCGGCCGCGTCGAAATGCTCGATATCGTTGGTGAGCTGGCTATGGAGGAAGGTCGCGGCGTCGTCGCCAGCGACATCGATGATGCCGAACTGCGGCAGCGCCGCGTAGACGCCGCGCGTGAGCGCCGCCTCGAAATCGGCGGCCGCCGGACGCGGCAGGACGGGCAGGGTGGGGGCAGCTGCGGTCGGCGCCCCGTTGACGATCGGTGTGCTCATGGAAACGGGGAACAGTCAATCCTGACTTTGGCGGAGACAAGCAAGTATTATATGTACCTTCACCGAGTCCCGTTCCGCATGTCCCTACTCTCGAAATGCGCCGCGCTCGCAGCGGCGGCCGTCGTCCTGGCCTCTGCGCTGGCGGGCGGCGGCTATTACTGGGCGAACCAGCCGCTTGCCTTACCGTCTCCGAGCGTCGATGTCACGATCAAGCCGCATAGCAGCGTCAAGAGTGTCGCGCAGCAGCTCGTGCACAGCGGCGTGCCCTTGCAGCCGCAGCTGTTCGTGCTGATGACGCGCGCGCTGGGGCTGGAGAGGCGGCTCAAGTCGGGCAATTACGAGTTCAATACCGGCCTGACGTCGTACCAGGTGCTGCAGAAGCTGGCGCGCGGCAACGTCAACGAATATGTCGCCACCATCATCGAAGGCTGGACCTTCAAGCGCATGTGCGCCGAGCTCGACGGCAATCCGGCCCTGGTGCACAGCACTGCGGGCATGAGCGATGCGGAGCTGCTGCGCGCGATCGGCGCGAGCGCAGCGCAGATCGCGCGCGGCAGCGGCGAGGGCCTGTTCTTCCCCGACACCTACTTGTTCGACAAGGGCACCAACGACGTCAATCTTTACCGGCGCGCCTACCAGCTGATGCAGACGCGGCTCGACGAGGCCTGGCGCATGCGCGCACCGGGCCTGCCGTATCGCTCGGTTTACGAAATGCTGACGGTCGCCTCGATCGTCGAGAAGGAAACCGGCCACGCGGCCGACCGTGCCTACGTGGCGGCGGTGTTCGCGAACCGGTTGCGGATCGGCATGCCGCTGCAGACCGATCCGACCGTGATCTACGGCCTCGGCGACGCTTACAACGGGCACCTGCGCAAGCGGGACCTGCAGATGGACACTCCTTACAATACCTACACGCGCCGCGGCCTGCCGCCGACGCCGATCGCCCTGCCGGGCGCGGCGTCGTTTCAGGCCGCCGTGAACCCGGCCGCCACCCCGGCGCTCTATTTCGTCGCCAAGGGCGACGGCACGAGCGTCTTCTCGGATACGCTCGGCGATCACAACAAGGCGGTGGACAAATACCTACGAGGTCAATGATGGCGCGCGGTAAATTCATCACGTTCGAAGGGATCGACGGTGCGGGCAAGACCACGCACCTCGCCTGGTTCTGCGAGCAGTTGCGCGCGCAGGTTGCGGCCAGCGACCGCCAGGTAGCGCAGACGCGCGAACCGGGCGGCACCACGCTGGGCGAGGCGCTGCGCGCGGTGCTGCTGGAGCAGTCCATGGACCTGGAAACCGAGGCCCTGCTGATGTTCGCGAGCCGCCGCGAGCATCTGGCGCGGATGATCGAGCCGGCGCTCGCGCGCGGCGACTGGGTGGTCTCGGACCGCTTCACCGACGCGACCTTCGCCTACCAGGGCGGCGGCCGGGGCCTGCCGCGCGACAAGCTCGAAACGCTGGAGCGCTGGGTGCAGGGAGGTTTCCAGCCCGACCTGACGATCCTGTTCGACGTGCCGCCCGAGGTCGCCAGCGGGCGGCGCGGCGCGGCGCGCGCGCCCGACAAGTTCGAGGCGGAAAGCGATGCCTTCTTCCTGCGCACGCGCGCCGAGTACCTGCGCCGCGCCGAAGAGGCGCCGTACCGTTTCCTGATCGTCGACGCCAGCCAGTCGATCGCCCAGATCCAGCGCCAGCTCGAAGGCGTGCTGGCCTCGCTCTGACCTACCAGCAAAGGGCCGACCCGATGATCTATCCATGGCAAACCGAGGACTGGGACCGTCTGCAGGCACTGCGCGCGGCCTGGCCGCACGCGCTGCTGCTGCACGGCCAGGCCGGCATCGGCAAGCTGCGTTTTGCCCAGCACCTGGCGCAGGGTTTCCTGTGCGAGGCGCCGCTGGCCTGTGGCGAGCCCTGCGGCAAGTGCGCGGCCTGCGCCTGGTTCGAGCAGGGCAACCACCCCGACTACCGGATCGTGCTGCCCGAGGCGCTTGCCGGCGAGGCGCCGGGCGCGGCGGCCGACGAACCCAAGGCGGACGCCGAGGAGGGCGGCAAGAAGACCCGCACGCCGAGCAAGGAAATCAAGATCGAGCAGGTGCGCGGCCTGCTCGACTTCGTCGGCGTCGGTTCGCATCGCGGCGGCGCGCGGGTGGTGGTGCTGTACCCGGCCGAGGCGCTCAACGTGGCGGCCACCAACGCGCTGCTCAAGACGCTGGAGGAGCCGCCCTCGGGCGTGCTGTTCCTGCTGGTGTCGGCGCGGCTCGACCGTCTGCTGCCGACCATCATCAGCCGCTGCCGGCAATGGCCGATGACGCTGCACTCGGCGGCGGACGCCGAGGCGTGGCTGGCGGCACAGCGCGTGCCCGACGCGGCGGCGCTGCTGGCCGAGGTGGGCGGCGCGCCGCTGGCGGCGCTGGCGCTGGCCGCTGACGAGAACCGGCCGCTGCGCGACTGGACGCTGGCCCAACTGGCGGCCGGCGCGGGCTGCGACCCGTTCGCCTGCGGCGAGTCCCTGCAGAAGCAGCCGGTGCCGGTGGTGCTGGGCTGGTTGCAGCGCTGGCTCTACGACCTGCTGGCGCAGCGCGCGGCCGGCCAGCCGCGTTATTTCCCCGCGCAGCGCGCGGCGCTCGAACGTTGCGCGGCGGAGCTCGACGCCAATGCCTTCGCACGCTTCATGAGGACCGTGACGCGTCAGCGCGCGGTCGAGAACCACCCGCTCAATGCGCGGCTCGTGTTCGAGGAATTGTTCCTCGGCTATCGCGAGCTCTACGCATGAGCCCGATCGCTTACGCTTGAGCACAGACAGGGAGCACGGATGTTCGTCGATTCCCATTGCCACATCAATTTCGAAGGGCTCGCAGACCGCCTGCCCGAGGTGCTCGACAAGATGCGCGAGCACCTGGTCACGCATGCGCTGTGCGTCTCGGTCGACCTGGAGACGCTGCCGCAGGTGCTCGCGATCGCCGAGCAGCACGAGCACATCTACGCCTCGGTGGGCGTGCATCCCGATCACGAGGAGGTGCGGGAACCGACGCTCGCCGACCTCGTCGAACTGGCGGCGCACCCGAAGGTGGTCGCGATCGGCGAGACCGGCCTGGACTACTACCGGCTCGGCGAGCGCACGATCGCCGACATGGAATGGCAGCGCGAGCGCTTTCGCACGCATATCCGCGCCGCGCACGCCACCGCCAAGCCGCTGATCATCCACACGCGCGCCTCGTCGGAGGACACGCTGCGGATCATGGCCGAGGAGCGCGCCTCGGTGCCGGGCGGCGTGATGCACTGCTTCACCGAGCCCTGGCACGTGGCCGAAGCGGCGTTGGCGCAGGACTTCCATATCTCGCTGTCGGGGATCGTCACCTTCAAGAAGGCCGAGGAGGTGCAGGAGGTGGCGCGGCGCGTGCCGCTCGAGCGCCTGCTGATCGAGACGGACTCGCCGTACCTCGCGCCGGTGCCGTATCGCGGCAAGCCGAATGAACCTGCGTACGTCAGTTATGTCGGACGCTTTATCGCGGTACAACGCGGTATCGACGACGAGGCGCTGGCCGCCGCGACCACGCAGAACTTTTTCCGGCTGTTCAAGATCGCCGCCTGACGCGATCCCCGGCCGGAGCAACCCAGGGTAGGAGCCTAACAATATGAAACCGATCAACGGTCTGTCCATGATCCGCCCGGGCGCCGCGCTGCGCGCGCTCGTGCTGGCCGCCGCCTGCGGCGCCGGCTTCGCCGTCCCGCTCGCGCATGCCGAATCGCGCGACGCGATCGTCAAGGCGGTCAAGTTCGACGATATCGCCGACATCGGCAAGCAGCTCAAGAATGGGCTCGGCCCGAACCTGACCGACGACAAGGGCAATCCGCTGATCGTGATCGCCGCACGCGAGAAGTCGGACAAGGTGGCCGAGGCGCTGGCCTCGGCACCGAACGTCGACCTGGAGAAGACCGACCCGGCCGGCGAGAACGCGCTGATGATGGCGTCCCTGAACGGCGACCTGCCGCTGGTGAAGCTCCTGGTCGACAAGGGCGCGGAGGTCAGCAAGAAGGGCTGGACGGCGCTGCATTACGCGGCCACCAACGGCCACGACGACGTGGTCAGCTACCTGCTCGACAAGTCCGCCTACATCGACGCGGGTTCCCCCAACGGCACCACGCCGCTGATGATGGCCGCGCGCGGCAACCACGACACCACCGTCACCCTGCTGCTCGACCAGGGCGCCGATCCGGCCATCAAGAACCAGGTCGGCGTCACCGCGCTGGAATTCGCCAAGCATTGCCAGGCGCCCGACGCGGTCAAGATCCTGTCCACGCGCACCGTGCGGATCGGCGATGGCCGCCCCGCCAGTGGGGCGGGTGGCCAAAACAGTGCAAAATAGCGGTTTTGGGCGCGGCCTTCGCCGCGCCGCTTTCGTCGTACCGGCCTGAGGCCGCCGACCTGACATAAGGAAGATCCAATGTTGCGGGCTCTGTGTTTTGCCGCCGCGTTCGTCACGCCGCTGTCGGCGCACGCTTTCATGGCCGGTGATCTCGACAAGCTTTGTGCGAAGACCGACGTGAAGTCGCGCGCCTCGTGCGGCGCGTATATCGAGGGCGCCGCCGACGGCGTGTACAACACGATCGACGCGATCGGCGGTACCACCGGGCCGCGCGTCGGCCAGTACTTCTGCCTGCCGCCCGACATCAAGGCGCAGCAGATGACGGACGCGGTGCGCAAGTACGTCGCCGAGAACCCGAAGATCGTCGACTACAACGCCAGCACGGCCGTCTCGCTCGGGCTCGGCAAGGCGTTTCCCTGCCGCAACGGCAATTGAGGCTGTCCGCGCGCCCGAGCTGAACGCGGCGCGCGCCGCGACCGGGCAGGGCGACTCCAGGCCTTGTCCGTGCCCCTGTTCCAACCCCGGCGGAAGCGGGATCCCCGGATCCCGCCCCTCCCGCCCCAGACGACGACTCCCGCGCGATGACGATGAGCATCGATCAACTCGCGGCCATCGCCGATGCGCCGCTCCATTCCTGGCCTGGCACGCTGTTCGTCGCCGTGCTCCTGCTGGCCGTCGTGACCGGCATCCACTGGCTCGGGGCGCGGATCCTGATCCCGCTGGCGCGCCCCTATCCCTTCATGAGCGTGATCGTGCGCTATATCGACCGGCCCGCGCTCGCGGTGCTGGCCTGTCTCGCGCTCGAATTCCTGTCCCTGCAGGTGGCCGACGAACTGAGCCACGCGGGCGGCCTGCGCACGCTCGCGGCGGTCGGCCTGACCATCGCGCTGACCTGGCTGCTGATGTGCCTGGCGGCTGCGGTGGGCGAGGCGATCGTGCAGGTCAACCCGGTCGACCGGCCCAACAACCTGGAGGCGCGCCGCATCCACACCCAGGCGCGCGTGCTGGCGCGCTCGGCGATGGTGGTGGTGGTGATCATCGGCACCGGCGCCGCGCTGATGGCCTTCCCCAACGTCAGGCAGATCGGCGCGAGCCTGCTGGCCTCGGCCGGCGTGGCCGGGCTGGTGGCCGGTATCGCCGCGCGCCCGGTGCTCGGCAACCTGATCGCCGGCCTGCAGATCGGCATCTCGCAGCCGATCCGGCTCGACGACGTGGTGGTGATCCAGGGCGAGTGGGGCCGGATCGAGGAAATCACTGGTACCTATGTTTCCGTGCGGCTGTGGGACCAGCGCCGGCTGGTGGTGCCGCTGCAGTGGTTCATCGAGAATCCGTTCCAGAACTGGACCCGCAACAGCGCCGAGATTATCGGCACGGTGTTCCTGTTCGTCGACTACCGCACGCCGCTGGAGCCGCTGCGCAACGAGCTGTCGCGCATCGTCAGCGCCGCGCCCGAATGGGACGGCCGGGTGCAGGTGCTGCAGGTGACCGACGCCACCGAGTGCTCGATCCAGCTGCGCGCGCTGGTAAGCGCGCCCGATTCCTCGCTGGCCTGGGACCTGCGCTGCCGCGTGCGCGAGGGGCTGATCGCCTTCCTTCAGGCCAACTACCCGGACAGCCTGCCGCGCGGGCGCATGGAACTGGCCACGCCGGACCAGGCGAGCGAGCCGGTGCTGCCCTCGTGGATGCCGCACCAGCCGGCGGCCAGCACGGCCGCCAACACTGCGGCCGATCCGACCGCCGCCGAGGTTCCCGCGCCGGAGCCGGTGCGTTGAGCGCCGCCGCCGCTTCCTTCCTCCTTCGTCAAGCGAGCCTCGCATGACCGATCCGAAGCCGGCCGCCGGCCCCTCGATGCCGCCGTTGACCGCGCTGGCGGTCGCCAATTACCGCTCACTGCGCGAGTTCATCGTGCCGCTGGCCGGGCTCAACGTGGTGACGGGCCCGAACGGCAGCGGCAAGTCCAGCGGCTACCGCGCGCTGCGGCTGCTGGCCGATACCGCCCAGGGCCGCGCGATTCCCTCGCTGGCGCGCGAGGGCGGCCTGGCCTCGACGCTGTGGGCCGGCCCCGAGCGCTTCTCGCGCGCGATGCTGGCGGGCGAGGTGCCGGTCCAGCCGCTGACGCGCAAGGGATCCGGTCTCGCTCAAGCTCGGCTGCGCCTGCGAGGATTTCGGCTACGCCATCGACCTGGGCCTGCCGACCGTCTCGGATTCGGCCTTCGGCCTCGATCCGGTGATCAAGCGCGAATGCCTGTGGAGCGGCGCCATGCTGCGGGACCTCGACGCTGCTGGTCGAGCGGCACGGTGCGCAGATCCGCACGCGCGACGCGGCTGGCGGCTGGCGCAGTATGCCGCAGCCGGTCGCCTCGTTCGACAGCATGCTGACCGAGTTCGTCGATCCGTCCGGCACGCCCGAGATGATCGCGATGCGCGAGCGGATCCGCTCCTGGCGCTTCTACGACCACTTCCGCACCGATGCCGGCGCGCCGGCCCGCCAGGCGCAGGTGGGCACGCACACGCCGGTGCTGGCCGACGACGGCGCCGACCTGGCCGCCGCGCTGCAGACGATCCGCGAGATCGGCGACACCGAAGCGCTCGACGCGACCATCGACGACGCTTTTCCGGGCGCGCGCGTGGCCGTCGAGACCGGCGGGCGCGGCCTTCGAGGTGGCCATGCGCTAGCCGGGGCTGCTGCGCGCGCTCGGCGTGGCCGAGCTGTCGGACGGCACGCTGCGCTACCTGCTGTTGGCCGCTGCGCTGCGGACGCCACGGCCGCCGGCCCTGCTGGTGCTCAACGAAAGGGCTATCCATTTAGCTCCACCTGAGCGATCATCGCAGGGTGAACGAGTTTCAATCATCCCCTCTTGGGGGCA
>JAYFRU010000084.1:0-9933 GCA_040946965.1 Burkholderia sp.
TCTGGCTAACACTTCCCCTTGTCGGGCGTGTAGAGGACTTTCACCTCCAAGTGTGTGCGCCCAGCCGGGCGCACGGAGAAATGATGCGCAACATTGCGCATCCTGTCGTAGAAATGCGACTCTGGCTGCTGCCCCCGCCGAAAAGAAGCAGCTGTAGTGTAGACGTAAACCCGGGTTTACGGACCGCTCACACTTCAAAGTTCAAGTAGTGCTTTAGGTTTACGCGTTTACGGGCTATCATCCGCGCAACGTTCGTGTCATCAGAAATGCAGTGCGTGGCGCGAAAAGTGATGAACGGAACAAAACGGGTGAACTCGCTATGGTTTTGAAAGAACTGCCTCGTTTGCGCAAACGCATCGATCTGGCTCAACTCGTCTCCATCGCAGACCGAGCTGAAGCCGTACTTTCTCAGCTTCGCGATGATCTCGTTGAGCCTTGGCCGCGCAAGCAGCCTCCGATGGTAACCGGTTCTCGTCTGGCGAAAATCTGCAAGATGGACCGCACGCGTGTTCAGTACCTGTGCACCCGTGGGAACACCAACGGCGAATACCCTGTAGGTAAAGTGTCAGGGAACAATCGCACGCGTGAATTCACTCTCGCTGAAGCGCAGCAATTTATTCGTCGAACGGGCACCTATATGGCTCGGCCAGAAGGCGTGGCCGGTGTCACGATCGCGGTCGGGAATTTCAAAGGCGGCGTTGGCAAGACAACGACAGCCGTTGGTATTGCGCAAGGACTCACTCTCCGGGGGTACAAGGTGCTGCTTGTGGATCTAGACCCGCAAGCGTCTGGCACCACGCTGATGGGTTTCGTGCCAACCGCCGAAGTGACCGACGAGATGACAGTTATGCCATATGTGTTCGGCGATGCGGCTGATCTGACGGAGCTGATCATACCCGCGTATTGGGACAACCTTGACCTGATGCTTTCCAACCCGGGGCTGTTCGGTGCTGACTACTATCTGCCGAACAAACAGTCGAAGGATCCAGCGTTTGAATACTGGGCAGTGTTGGAGAAAGCCATGCCGGCGCTGCGTCAACAGTATGATGCGATCGTCTTCGATACCCCTCCCTCCCTTGCGTACCTCGCTACTAACAGCTTTTTTTCTGCTGATGGCATTGTGGTGCCGCTCCCTCCCGAGACGCTTGATTACGCGTCGAGTGTCGCGTTCTTCCGCCAGTTTGCTGACTTGTTCTTGGGGCTTTCTCAAGGTAAAGGGGTCACCAAGTCCTTCGAGTTCATCAAGATCTTTCTGTCGAAGGTTCGCAAGGACATTCCGTCCACGAGCATTGTCAGCTCGTGGATTCGCGACACGTATCCAGAGTTGCTTGGTCGAGCTGAACTGTTCGAAAGTAATGTCGTGAAAAAGGCTCAGGTGGAATTTAAGACGATCTATGACTTGGAGGCTCGATCGTATGAGGGCGGTACAGCGCTCTTCAATCGAACAGTTGAGGCGTTTGATGAAATGGTCGACGAACTCGTAGAGCAGATGGAGGGCATCTGGGTTGATGCATTAGAAAACGGAGAATTCCGCCTGGAGTAGGAGTAGAAGATGGCGAAACTGAACAAGTTCCAAGAAAGAATGGCGGCCAAAACGCAGGGCGTAGCCCAACGCGCCGAGGCTGCAGCGGCCGCTCGCGCTGACGGATCTCCCCGCGCGCTGGCCACGATGCCAGGCCAGCTCGGGGCGTTTCGCCTCGAAGCACAGGAGTACCAGCGCCGAATAGACGCCTTGGAAGCCCAGCTCGCGGAAGCGATGCGAGCCGGCGGACAAGGGCTCGATATCCCGGTCGACAAGCTGCACGAGGTCCCCGGCCGTCGCCGCTATATGGCTCCGGCGAAATACGCCGAGCTGCGAGAGAACCTGAAGCACAACAAGCTGATCAACCCGGTCGTCGTACTTCCGCGCGAGGATGGCGAATGGGAAATCTGGTCTGGTCATCATCGATGGGACGCTCACCGCGACAATGGTTGCGCTACTGTTCGTTGCGTACTAGGTAACGTTGAATCCGACATCGAAGCGGCCGACGGTGCGTTTATCGCCAACCTGATGCAGTCGGACCTGACCGATTTTGAAAAGTATCAAGGCATCAGGAACTACCAAGCCAATCATCCGGAGTTCAGCCAGACCGAGATAGCCGAAAACTTGGGGCTCTCGAAGCAGCATGTGAATGCCCTGCTGGCTTTCGACCGGCTTCCGGCCGATGCCTTGTCCATCGTTGATCAGCACAAGGCTATTCTCGGCGCGAATGCTGCGGTGGATCTAGCCGTGATTAGCGAATCGGGAAAGGCCGAGCGGGTGGTCGAAGCCATCAAATTGCTGGCCGAAGGGAAGTTGGACCAAGGACGGGCAGTAAAGTACGCCGCCGCAAGCGCAGAGAAGCCAAGGCAGGCCGCGCAGTCCGAGACTTTCAAAATCAAGGCTGGCCGCGCGGTATGGTGTGACGTTCGTCGCGCCAAGAACATCATGCGAATCGAGTTCAAGACGGAAGCTCAAGCGCAAGCGGCTCAAGACGCGATCCGGCTTCACCTGGAGTCGCTCGCCAAAGCGGACTCTGACGACGCAACGGATTCAAACGACTAAGTTATTGATTTTATTGAAGTCTGTTTTATTTACAGGAGCCGCGATGGCGTGACCCCTTAAAGTACCCGCACAAAAACAAAGGCCTTCGGCTGCTACCGAAGGCCTCTGAAACAGGACTTGCTTTCGCGAATTCCTGCGCTACAACTCCCCGACGCCAATCGGGAAGGGTCCTACTAACAGACCGGAGTGTAGCGCAAGGTGCGTGAGAGTCAAGTGTTCGTCTTCGATTTTTGGAATCGAACGCATGGATATCGCGCAATCTCCGATTGCTGGCGAGGGTGAAGCACACCTCGACACACAAGATCAACACCCGCGAGGGTACGCCGCACTTCAGTGCGACGTCAGGAACCTTCCTTACCAGACGCTGCGCGCCCAGCAGCGCGCCCTTAGTATCACTTCCCTTCCGCAACGTGCCCGTGCTGCCCTGTCCGCGATCGCGCAGACGGTTGACTGCCGCAAACCCCTCGCATCCGTGTTCGCCCGGCGCGCCTACCTGAGCAAGCGCGCTGGAGTGTCGGAGCGTACGTGGTATCGGGCCGAGAACGACCTAGTCGAAGCCGGGTTAATTACCGTCGCGGAGCAGGGCAGAAAATCTCATTTGGTGAAGGTGGCCGACCAGGGCAAGCGATTCCGGAGCGGCCTTTTCGGCTGCGCCTACATTCACCTC
Source organism: Burkholderia sp. (assembly GCA_040946965.1). Classification (GTDB taxonomy): domain Bacteria; phylum Pseudomonadota; class Gammaproteobacteria; order Burkholderiales; family Burkholderiaceae; genus Burkholderia. The sequence goes on from JAYFRU010000084.1 coordinate 3,252, forward strand.
ACCCGCGACGCGGCTGTAATTCTCGGTCTCCTTGCGTCCCCTACTCGCCCTAAACCCGGGAAAGATCAAGCCGATAGCCCGGCTAATGAGTCGTGTGCAGCACCGGACGCCCGGGATTGCGCACCGCAACTGGAGGCCAATGCCTCCGCCGCCGATTTGTCGGCCATACCGACTGCCACCGTGTCAGACCGGTTTACGTATAAGGATTATCTATCCCCAGATTCTCTTCAAAAGAGACAGCAGGACAGGCTCCCCGTCGACGTTCGGCCACTTCGCTCCCTGGGTTTCCATGAGAACTACATTTTTCAGCTCATGAAACGCGCACGTGTTCAGCACGGGAAGCGGCTGGGCGACGTGGTTCAGGCCACCTGGGATCATCTGAGCAAAGCCAAGCGGCCGGTTGCATACCTGCTCAAGCTGCTCGCCAGCCCCACCGATCTCGGCTGGCTGGCCCGGCAGAAGGCGGCTGTCATCGAGGCGCAAGCGGTAGCGCAAGCCGAAGTACAGCAGCAGGACGCCGTCCGGAATGCAATTGCTGGACAGCGCTACTTCAGCACGTGTGGCACGCGTCGATACGCAATCTCCGGTGACGGCATGGTGCTGGTCACGCGCGACGTCAGCGAGGCCGTTGATCGGAGCGCAAGCTCGGGCTGGATCGTCGGGTTCACGACGGCGGTCCAGCGCGGCGCGGTCGTCCCCGCGACGGCAACGCTGGAGAAAGACTTCGCTGCACGAATCGCGGCTTCCAGCGCTGCGAGCGGGCGCACAACGCGCGAGCATCGGCTTGGAGCGTCTTCAGCAGAGGTGTCCGCGATGGACATAAGCCTCGATGCGTGCCGTGCGCAGCTGCGGCGTCTCGTGGCTGGATCCGGGCGGATGTCTTTCCGGTGAATCACGTACGCAGTCACGCGCACGGATGCGTAATGAAGCGCGATATTGCGAAATGATGCGCAGAATTTTCGCCAAAAAAACCGCCCGCTTGGCGGGCGGCGAAGGCAAGACACTAATGGGGAAGTGTCTCGCTGGCAAAACGGGACTATTGGCGTGTGGCGGCTCCGCGCGTACCAGCCCAGGTCAGGACAGGGCCAACATCGACGTGCGTGAAGGTGTCGTACTGGCCGACGCCGCCAACTCCAAGATTCAACGCCAGCTGGCCCATGGCACCGGCAGTCATGCCCCGGCGGCGGATGTCTGCAGCTTCCCCGACAAGGTGTCGCGAGTTGAAGACGGCGCCTTCGGTACGGGCGTTGTGATATCGCGTCCGATACCCGCTCAGGATGTCGATCGGCGACTGGAACCCCGTCAGGTGGTCTGCATAGACCTGAATTGCGTATAGCAGATGAAGCAGGCGCGGCTTGATGAGGGTCATCTCGGCTTCATGTGCGTCGCGGAGGACATAGCAAAGCCGGAGATAGTTGTCCCGATCCAGCTCGCCGTCGATCCAGTACGCAACCCGGAAACTGTCGCCGCTTTCTGGTCGACGAAGCCACAATGTTCGTCGCCCCACCGGAGACTCTAGATCGGCTCGCGCTAATGTGGGGACCAGAAGTGCTGAGCCTGCCGCCCCCCAGCGGGCTAGGAACTCACGCCGATTCATCTGGCTGGATTCCTTCGACACTGGCCGAGGTCGCGTCCGGATTGCGGACGAGCGTTACCTTGTCCGTTCGCTGGTCCAGTCGGAAATCCGTGATCACCCGGCTGTCCTGAAGGGCCTGTAACGCGGCCGGAAGCGTCGTGCGACGGAAGTCGGAAACCTTCTTGCTGATCGCGATGCGCACCTTGGCTTCCGGCTTCTCCGGGTTCTGTGTCCGATAGTGCTCGTGCAGCGAATCGATCGTGCCATAGCACAGCTCGAACAGACTCGTGACCTTGATTGGATGCAAACGGTCGATACCATTCGGAATGGTCGACAGGTACTTCAAGATCTGACGCGCGACGCCGGATGTCGAGAAGAGATGCTCGGTATTCATTGCCGCGAAACTCGAACAGAGCAGAACGACGGCCGGGTCGATGAGCGCCTGCTGCTGGGTCGGATCGCCCAGAAGATCTTTAATCAGGTTGACCGTGATGAACTTGCCGGTATTGGTGTTCCGGACGATGAGCAAGGCGTGGCGCAGCCGCAGGAGGCTGTCCGCAACCGATTTCGTGTCCTTGGCCGACAGAATCCGGCGCGTGCCGCGCGAGCCCCGGAAGAAGTGCGCCACATTGAAGTGCAACCACTCGTAAGGGCGCTTTCCTCGCGCGACATGCAGCAGCTGCATGAACACGAGTTCGTCATCGTGCCGCAGCTCTTCGCCCCGGTATTCGATCTGGGTCGAGTCGCCGACCTTTCCAAGAATTTCGTTCTCGCAGAACCGCCTGGGCGTGTTGTTGCTGGCAACGTGGAACAGGGACGTCTTGCTGAAGTCCGACGGAAGAATCCGGACGGTCTGACGCTGCAGCGGATACTGCATCTGCTTCCTGATGATGGCGCTGACCGCTTCCTGTCTGGCAGGGTCCGTCACCGGGCCAGTATCGAATACGCCTGCCGGCGTTGCCAGGCGGAGGAGGGCGACGTCTTCGTGTTCGCCTTCCAGATCAATGATCCCTAGCGACACCATCTCCAGCACTGATTTTCGTGTCCGCAGCAACTGCTCTGGAAGCGCATCGAGCCTGACAGCGCTAATGGGCGCGCCGTTCAGGCGCAGGACGTATCTGCCGCGCGATCCAGCGATGATTTCGGGCGCGCCCGAGAGGTTGTTGCCGGCGTACCTAGGGCCGGGGGCATTGTTCGTCTGCCCGGGCTTCGCCTGCGCGGAATCAAAAAGATCCTGCACGGGCCTGGCCTGCGGGCGACCTCGGCGGCCGCGCTCGCTTTTCTGTGTAAGCACGGCGATGACATGGTCTTTAACCCGGTCCCATGCCTCTTCCACGGTGCAATTGTCCTTGCGCGCTGTCTGCTCGATCAGCGACTGGTAGTCGTTGCGGTCGACGGCGACCGGCTTGCCGTCGACAAGCAACGTTTCCTGTGAAGAGTTGTCCATTCCGGGCCCTGGAATTCGTGACATGCCTATAATGACGCGCTATTATACCCAAGAGTGCAAAAACATAAATTTTTTTTGCATCCGATATGGAGCGGAATGGTTCCAACCGATTGATGATGGGGAAAATTCATGAATAGTGGCACGCCGCTGACACGCCGTCAGCTCGCAAGTATCCAGATAGCGCGGGGAATCCCGGCCGATGAGATTCAACTGCGCACGGGTATGCCCCGCGCGTCGTACGAGGTGCTGTTCAACCTCGAATCTGGCGACCAGGACAAAGAATTCACGAAGATGATTTCCAAGACCAGCTTTGACCGGCTGATCGCCTTGCTGGGTATCGACGTCGATGTCTGCGGTCTGCGCGCGAGCGGATGCTGCTCATTTACGACCGGGCGCACGGTATCCGCATCGCGGTGACGAAGGCACCGGCCGATCTTCTCGGTCTGATCGAGGGTTTCACGGGCGTGACCTCCCAGCGCAGGATCACGCTAACGCCGGGCGAGTTCAAGGACACACGCGAAATGATCCGGCACGAAGTGCTGCGGTCCGTTCAATTCGACCATCTGGCAGGTGTCATCGTGCCGACTTACACTTGGAAGGACGTGCAGGCGGCCGCGCGCGAATTCGGTTTCCACACCGACGATCTCGTGAACATGATGCACGAGACCGCTGCAAGGCGTTCCAGCAAGCAGGAGACGCCCTCGGCCGGTGACGTCGAGAGCAGCAGTGCGCTGCCCGAGGTCGAGGACGACAACGCCAATCGACACAATACCGATTACCAGGTCGCGCATCTGCGGGTGGTTTCGGGCTGAAGATCATTCGGGGTGCCGGCGTAAGCCGGCAGAGAGAGCTTGGTCCCGCCGATCCGAAGGGAGGCGGGATTTTTTTCGTGTACGCGTCGCACAGCGCGGACGCTTAATGTCGCTATAGACCAGTCACAAGACCTCACTGAAAGCCTTGCCTGTATTGGGATGCAGCTAATTTAGCCGAGTAGGATGGCTAAAATTGAATTAACGTATAGGTTAATTCAAAGAGGCTTGGATGTATGCTGGCGAGACCTTTCACCCCCGACGAATTCCGCGCCCTTATCCGCTGGAAAGGGTGGACGCATAAGGAACTGGCGTCTTACTGGCAGGTAAGCGCCGTGCATGTGAGCCGGATCGTGAGCGATACGGGCAGGGCACCCCACTGGAACGACGCTGTGATGGGGTTGCCCCGTCGCTCACGGATGCTTTCCGATCTGGCTTCCCGTTACGCGCGTGCGACGCGTCTCGCGACGGACGCCAGCCTTCCGGATGCGAGCGCGGCGGACTATGGTCGCCGTAGGGTCGGCCGACCGGCCGCGCAGCGCGCTCCCGCGATTGACGATGTGCTCGATGCACCGGGTGCCGGCAGCGGGTATCGGCACCGAGGCTATGTGGTGGTCGGCTCCATTCTCACGCTTGACCATGACCTCGGCGACAGCTTGTTGGAGGGCACTCGGGGCATCGTATTTGAAGTAACCGACACGGGTGTAGGCGAACGCTATGGCGTCATCTTCGAGAACGGAGAATATGAATGGTTTCTGCCTACGCATCTGGATTCGGGCTTGACGGGCACCGGGTTGGATGCTGAAGGCCTCGGCCAGTACGTTTTTAGCGGCACTGCGCAGCTCACGGACGATTTCAACCGGGGACGTTTCCAGTTCTGGTAATTGCGGAGACCTTGAGAAGCCTTGTCAGATAGCGCAAAAACTATGCGCAATGTTGCGAAAGAGTGCGCAATACAGCGATAGCTTGCGTAAATGTCCGCGTGGGTGCGTGACCAGACGCGATTCTGCGAAGGCTTTATGAGCTAGGTTCGGCCCGGCACGATGGCGAGTTCGACGCCGAGGGCGCGTACGATTTCGTGAACGATGAGGAACTCAGGGTTGACCGTCTCGACGCCTCGAACGCGGACTGCGTCCCCTATGGCCTCAAGGAATAAGCCCGGGTCGCTCGCGGAGAGTGCTTCGTTGAAGTAGGCCGATATCGATGCAGGGTCGTCATCGAGGGAGTCGGTACTGCGACGTTGAGAGACAACGGCTCGCCGGTTCATAGTTACCCAGGATGCTTGTGGGCGATTCCTTCACTGCATGCCGGGTGCTCTACAGCTGCTGTCCCTGGCGAGTAAGGCATGTACGGACGTCCCGTTGCGCGGCGCGCCGTGAGAAGCTGGGAAGGCCGCTCCCGTCAAATGCTGTTTCTGTGCGGCGTACCGTGAGCCCGGGCCAAAGGCCCGGGCGATTCAGATTCCGATCTGCCGGCGGAGATCTCGCCAAAAGCCCGGGAAGCGCTCGCTGAATTTCGCGGCCCAGGGGTTGCGGCTCTGGACGATCTCGATCAGGCGGTTGTCGTTATCGCCGAACCCCTTCATCCAGGCTTTCCATTCCACCTCGGTCGGGAAGTCGCCCAGCGTGAATTTGAGTTCGAGTTTGAGCGCATCGATCGCGGCGAGCAGCGTTTCCGTGCGGAGCGTATCGGGGGGAACGTCAACCGGCTCCGGCGGAAGTGATGTCGACGCATCCTGACCGGCCTCGTCGTCAGCCCGCCTTGCCGCGCGGTCGTGGCCGCGCCGCAGGCCTGCGAGGATCCGTGCCTTTATTTTGGCGAACTCGTTCAACGGCTTCTCCTTCAGGTGGCGTGTATTACCGAGCGAGTGTTGGCGCGCGCGGCGTGCCGCGCTGGGCAATGTAATCGCGATAAAGCTCAAGGTGCCGACTGTGAACAGCCGAAACGCTGGCCTCGGTCGGATACACGCGCACGCCGCTGCGGCTGTTCCGGCGTTTGCCGTAGTGTTCGTGAGCAGTCTTCGTGCTGGAGTGCCCACATGCGGCAGCTGTCAGTACGGGGTCGGTGAATGTCCGCTTGGCGTCCGCCACAAACTGATGCCGGAACGAATACAGGGTGACGCTTGAATTCGCGATGCGTCTTGGCGACAGATCAACGCCGCGTGCGGCCTCGAACTCATGCTTCAAGGCGAGCTGCAGCTTCTTCGCCTGCTCATCGTCATCGCACTCGCAATAGGTGAGCGCACGCCGCACGTGTTCGAGTTCGTCCTCGGACAGACCGTCGACATAGAGTTCGCGGAATTCGCCATTGGCGCGGCCGTTGGAATGCTTGGAATTTCTCACGCTGAGAATGGGGCGGCCGTTCTCCGGATGCGCCGTCAACTCGGAAAACATCCACTCATTCGGTCTCAGTCCAGTCAGCAGCGTTGCCTCGCAGACCGAAAGCAGCGCAGCCGCGTATTTGTGGCCACGCTTGATGCGCTGCGCGAGCGCAAAACGGATGGCGCCGAGAGCTGCGGCAGGCACCTGCTTGATCTTGATGCCGCTTGTCTTCGTGCTGTGTTTGCGCAGGCCGTGCGATGTCCATCGCTTCAGCTCCTCGATCGCGGCCGCATTCTCGGGATGATAGGTTTCGAGGTAATGCATCACCGAGTTCTTGTAGTTGCGCCACGTGCGCTGCGAGAGTTCCGGCCTCAATAAAACCAGATTGGCTACGACCTCATCAGCGGCGAGGTCTGCACGATTGAGTTCCCGTCCAAAACGTCTGCGAAGTTGGGCGGTCTCAAGAATCAAGTGCAACGGCTCATTAATTTTTCGGCGGCTAACTCGATCTCCATCGCTTGCGCCGGTG
>JAYFRU010000085.1:0-9910 GCA_040946965.1 Burkholderia sp.
TTGTTAACAGGGGCTTCACCCCGGACCGTTGCGCGTAAACGTCACCGTGCCGCGGCTGATTTATGCAACAACGCCGCAAAAGTGCCTTTAAACAACGGAAGCGCTTTGGGGTCTGCGTGTTTTACGAAATACATTTCGATCTCCGATCAACCCAGCGTCATCGCGATCAGCAGCGCAACGCCCGCGCCGCAGATTGCACCGCAAGCGGCCGACAGGATGCCGGGCCAGATCCATACGAACAGCAACGCGAACGCGCTAGGTGCGAGCAACGCGAAAGTCAGCCAGATAACCCACATGTCGATTTCCCCTTAGTAGTCCTACCCGGCAATTCCCTGGCTTTCCGCTATCTAATTTAAGCGTTCACGGTTTATGCATGCTGGCCCCGTGAGTTTCCAGACGCGGGCGGAACCAGTTAGCAAGCCAGGGCAGCGTGCCACGGTGCCGGCTGCGGCTGGAGGAATGAACGCCCCGCTGAACTCTTTGGTGTATCGATCGGCTGGTTCAGTTCGAACTGCCGCACTACCGCAACGCTGCCGCAGGTTCGTAGATCAGCAAACACCGGCCGGATGTCTCGATATCCCAGCCCACTACGGACTGATACGAGGAATGCAGTGCGGACTTACGACTTCCTCTCCGGCTGGCATGCCGACTCCAGAACACTGCGGTAGAGAAAAGGCTGAATCGAAAAATAGCTTCCTACCGCAGCCGCGACCGATACACCAAAGAGCCCCGCCCGAAGGCGGGACGGTCTTGCTACTACACAGCCTCGACGTCGATCTGCGAGCGCACCGCGCCGAAGAACGCGTCGGCCGCGTGCTTGATGCTGTCGGTCGGTGTGACGAGCTGCGCGACCGCGAACAGCATGTCGGCTTCGAGCTGGTCGGAAACGATGTGCTTACCCTCGGCGTCGAGCGTCGGAGCGGGTGCGACAACAGGCGCGGGCGTGGGATCAGCCGCACTCGGCGTAGCAGCGTCCGTCGCAGATGCCACCGCACCCACAGGCGCGTTTCCCGTGTCACCTGAGACTGCACCGGTAGCATCGACCACGGGCGACGTGCTGACAGCGACGTTTCCCTGTTCACCGGTAGAAGCACTGGAGGAAAGCGAGCCGGAGTTCGAGGCCGTATCGGTCGATGGCGTTGCGGATTCCACATTCGAATTCGCGCTGCCGCTGTTCAGCGGCAAACTGCTGTCGCTGGAACTCACGGTGCCATTCGATGTTTCGGGCGACGATGGCAGCGCGTTGCTGCCGGTCACGTTTCCCGCGTCACCTTGCACCGATGGTGCTGTGCCAGCCGGCGTACTGGTCGGCTCGCTCGACGACGGACTCGAGTCGGACGTTGGGGTCGACGTTTGATCCGAAGACGGGATAGCGACCGGTGTGCTGGTCGAGCCAGATGAAGCCGGATCGACAGGGGCCGATGCAGCGGTATCGGGCTCCCCCGCAGCACTCACCGAAACGACCGGCGCGTCGGCGGTAATCGGCGTCGACGAGTCGACGATCGTGAAGTCGGCTTCATTGGCGAAGTCGCGGGCCGGTGCTTCGAATACGTCGCCCGTTGCGTTGTTCTTGATGCGTGCCATGATGGCTCCTGCTGGTTGCGGAAAAAGAAGGTGAACCGGCGCCGCGCGCCGGGGCGATACGGTTACGACAGATCGTCAACAGTTTCGGGCGCGTCGATTTCCTCGAAGTCGTCGTCGGTGACCGGCGTGCCGGCGCTGAACGCGTCGCCGTCGCGCAGGAACTGGACGCCGCGCAGCGTCGCGCGAATGCCCTTGCCGAAGCTGTTGTCCTGCGCCCAAATCTCGACCGTGCCGATCACGTAGCAACCGGCGTACGGCTTGCCGTCTGCTGCGGTGAGCGGCGCCTTGTCGTGGTTGACGATCAGCGGACGCCCCTTGTCCTGACCGCGCGAAGCGGACAGATAGAAGTTGCCGTCGTAACCGTCGTATTCCTTGCTCGCGCCGTCGATCCAGCAGAGCTTCTGATTGTTGTTCGCGATGCTTTTCAGTACCGCTTCGGCCTTGGCGCCCCACTTGTCTTTCGCAACCTGTGCGATCACCTTCGCCATCGTGCTCGGCTTCCACGACTTGTCGTCCTGCTGGGCGTAGACAGCCTGACCTTTCGGTTGCAGGAACGTCGCGCGGTAGTTGAACGGGCCTTTGCCTTCGTACTGCACGGCCTCGAACAGATCGGGGAACGACAGACGGACGTCCTTCAGTTTTACGATTGCCATGTTGCTTACTCCTTGAAATAGTGCGGGTAACCGAGCTTCACGCGCTGGATCGCGGTTTCCATGTGGACGTCGCGCATGAGATCGTCTCGGATGCTGCGTGCTTCGAGCGCCGCCCGCGCGAGTAGCAGGCGCGCTTCGGACGGCAGCAACGCGCTCAATTCGTGAGGCAGCTTGAAAACTGGATTGGTGGTCATTTGTCCATCTCCTCGAGAAGGGCATGCGCAGCGCCGAGGATGCGGTTGCGACGCTCTAGTGCCTGCACTGCGGTCAGCGGGCTGCGCGGAACCGTGGCCGCGTACGTGCGCAGCGCCGCAAGCGCTTCGAGCTTGGGCAAGCCGGTTGCTTGGGCGACAGCCAGCATCAGATCGGTTTCGGTGATCAGCACAGGTCACCCCCGTCATCTGCGGTGACGACTTCGAAGTCGTCGATCGGCGGTGCGATCACCAGTGCCGGGCGCTTGTCGGATTCGGGCGCGACCGAAGGCTGGCCGTCGCGCTGCGTGATCAGTGCTTCGACCTTTTTCCAGCGCCGCGGCGATTCGGTCTTCAGCAGTTTCTCGGCCTGTGTCGGGCTGATCAGCTTGAAGTTGTACATCTGCTCCTGCTTGAGCCGCATCGACTTCAGCGTGCCTTCGGCGTCGTCTGCGCTCGACCATGCCCGCGCGCCGCGCCGCCCCTGCACGAGCTTCACGCCGGGCACGACATTGCCTTGCAGCAGTTCGTATTCGATACGGCCGCGTACCGCCTTGGCCCACGAATCGATCAGGTCGAGCGACACCTACACCGTGCCGAGCGCATCGTTGTCGAGCATGTCGACGATGGACAGGAAGCCACTGCCGGCCGGCGGTTCTTCCGCCATTGATTCGAAGTCCGCGCCGATCGTCGCCTCGACGTGCGCCGCGAGCGCCGGGCACGTAGCCTTCGCCCTGCAGAAGCGACACTGCTTTTCGCCGGGTTTGAAGTCACCGAGCATCAGCGGCACGAAGTCGACGGAATCGATGTAGAGCATTCCCTGCTCGGCCGCGGGCTTCGCTACGCTCGCGATCCACTCCTGCAGCGCGGCCGGCGTGATCGACCATTCGCTGGGCTTCTCGCTGACGCGCGGCTGGTGGATCACGATGCGCACGTTGGTGAAATCGTAGAAGTCGGCGTGCTCGTTGCGCGCGGCTTCGGCGTAGATCATTCCCTGATAATTGTTCTCCGCGAACACCTGCACGCCGCAGCCGTACTTCAGGTCGATCACACAGATTTCAGCGCGGCCGTCTTCCCACACCGCGATCAGCACGCAGTCGCTGGTGCCCTTCGCGCCTTTCTCCCCCGTGATGTGCTGGATCGAGAGGCGTTGCTCGACGTACATCGTGACGGTGGCGCCGGCCAGTTCGTACGCCGCAATGAGGTCACGAACGCCTTGCACGTACGTTTGCACGTACTCGGCACGTTCCTCGTCGACTTCGAACTCACGTTCGCCAACCTTGATGACGCGGCCCATGTACGCGTCAGCATCGGTGCCAGCGTCGAGACACCACTTAGCGAGTTCGTGCGATGCCGTGCCGTCGTCGGCGTACTCGCTGCTCTCGTCGGGCTGGCCGAGTTGAGCAGCGGTCGACGCGCGGCACTCGATCCACGTGTACGCAGACGACGGGCTGAACAGCGCGTGCGCGCGTTCTTCAGTAGGCGTATTCATGACCCATACCGGTTGCGGTATTGGCGCGCGCGCTTGTCTTCGCCGTTGAGCTTGTCGCGACGACGGTCTACGCCTTCACCAGAGTGACGAACAGCGTTGAAACGCTGGCCCTTGCCGGAACGGCCCATCGCCGTGACAAGCATCCCGATCCAGTAATCCTTGAAAAGGTTGCTCATGGCGTCGTTACTCCGAAGCCAGTGAAGCGGTCGCGTCGACGCGGCCCGCGAGCACGTCGATGCACAACGCGAACGCGGCCGGGTATTGCTCCGCGAGCAACCCTTTCTTGATCACCGTGTCGCCTTCCTTCTTCTCGGTGATCGCAGCCGCGCCGAAGCGCTGCAGCACGGCTGCGGCCTGCGTGCGCCCGACCAGACCATTGATACCGAGCACGGCCTTGCGCAGGTTATCCAGCGTCGGTTCTCCGTCCTTCAGGCTCGCGTACATCGCCGCCGTCTTCTCGTGCCAGTCGTGCAGCGACGTCGGGTCGGGCGAAGATGAAGCGGTGGTCGAGGCAGACGCCACGCCAGATGCACTCGCGGCAGACGCCGCAGCCGCAGACTTTTTTGCTGCCGCCGCTGCAGAAGCGGTACGCGACTGTTCTTGCGCCGCGGCACGGGCCGCGTCAACGGATTCGTGCTCGCCGCCCTTGGGGTTTGCTGCGCGGTTCGCGGCGTCTGCGGCTTGCTGTGCTTTGGCGACAGCCGCCACGCCCGGCGCGGACTGCAGCGTGCCGGCAGCGAGCAGGGCAGCGACCAGTTCTTTCATTGCGGCCGTGTTTTCGGCCAATGCGGTTTCGAGACTCATGTAAAGGACTCCTTAACAGAGTGGTAAAAATTGCCCGTTTGGAGCGGGGCGGTTATCAGGACGCGGCAACCTCAACGAAGTCGCCATTTGCGTTCAGGGAGTACCACATGTCGGGTTTCACATCACCGCCTGCGATGGCGGTGCGCACGCAGATCAGCGAGCCATCGTCGGCGCGGTATGCTAGAACGATCGCCGAACCCGCGCACGCTTTCGCTTTGCCCAGCGCGCCGATCGACATGGCAACTGAACCCTGACCGCTGACGCGCGCGGCCGACTGGTAGCCGGTGTTGCTCGCGGCCGAGTAGTCGCCGGTGTTGCTCGCGGCCGACTGGTAGCCGGTCGTGGTCTGCGTCTTTGTCGGATCGATCTTCGACAGGATCAGCGCGATAGTGCGCGAAACGAGATCCGGGATTTTCAGTTCCGCTTTTACCGTCAGGCGCGCTGCCGCGATCTTGCTGTCCGAACCGTCGCGGCTGATTTCGCCCGACATCTCGACAAGCGCGAATCGGCTGGATGCCGGCGCGTAGTAATTGAAGACATCCAGCGGGTACTCGCACGCGTGGAAGCCTTCTTTGCACGCTGCCACTTTGCCGACGTGGTTGAATGTTCCGCCTACCGCGTACTCAAAGCTGCGGCACTTCAGGTCTTTGTCGAAACCCTTGAAGGCTTCGACCGTATCTACGTTCTCGGTCATCGCTATTCCCCATCGTGGTTGATCTGCCGACGTCAGGTAACGCCATACATAAAATGTAGGGCGCCGCAACGAGCATGTCAAGCGTTACCGTACATAAAAGACGAAAAAATACCCGCTCGCAGCGGATATTTTTCAGCAGACAGGTTTCAGGTCAATCGAATTTGCGTCGTCGGAAGTCGCCGCGCAGCCACATCCCCACAATAGAAAGGCCGATCAGCACGCCCAGCCCGATCACGGCGTAGCCCAAATCCAGTACGACGTTCACAGCGCCCTCCATTGTCCGGTCACGACTCCGATGATACGCATCTGCGCGTCGACGGGCGTATAGCGTTCCGGCCACGCCGGGTTCAGTGCGTGCAGCACGTGCGTGCCATCGTTTTCTATCAGAAGCTGGCGGAACGTGGCCGCTTTCTCGGTCACACGCTTCGCGATCACGAAGCCGCGGTGTGTGGCGTCCAGCGTGGTACTGACCGAGATGAACTCGCCGTCGCGAAACGACCATTCACCACCCGGATTGAACATGCTGTCGCCGGCCACGCGCAGCACAAAGTCACTATCCGGGAATGGGCACGGCACCCGTTCTTCGGCCCCCTCGAGTTGTTGCTCTCTCATTTTCTTGTCCCAAACGCCGGCCTGAATCCAGGAGATGACCGGCAACCGCCCGACCGGCTCCGCAGTCGCGGTCACGTTTTCTGAGATCACAGTACGCTGCGTACTACTTTTCGATTCGGGGATTACAGACTCTTTACCATCGCTTTCTGTTAGCAGTTCGTTTAGATCAATCCCCAGTACCCGTGCCAGCTCGACCAGTTTGGCGGGGTCAGGTCGTGTGCGCCCCGATTCCCATTCGTTGACAGAGGATCGGGTAATCCCGAACACGTCGCCCAGCGCCTGCTGCGACATTCCCTTTGCTATTCGTTTCTTTCTGATGCGGGCGCCGAGACTCATGAGAGGTTCTCCTACATTTTGTTGACTGTACGGCGTTGCCTAATTATGATGTTCGGTAACGCCTAACATCATTCCGGGGCCATACGTGACGATCATCAAGAAAGCAGTCAAGCGGGCAGGGGGCGCCGCGGCCGTCGCGGCGAGCATGGGCCTGTCGCGCATCTCCGTGTACGAGTGGATGACGAAGGATCGGGTACCCGATCCGCGCGTGCTCGCACTTGCCGAACTGACAGAGTGGGAGGTGACGCCGCATCAGATCGCGCCGTCGCTGTACCCCAATCCGTCAGACGGTTTGCCCGTCAACGTGTTAGGCACAACCTAACACGGTCTGAACGTTACCTGATAAATCAGGCGCATAGGGATTAACCCCTATCGCCTGTGTGGATATTCGTCTACAGAAATTGAGATAAAGGGGCGCGGTGTGGCTGCGTATTACAACGAGATCGAGCCGTATGCCGCGCAGTGGTTGCGCAACCTGATCGCAGCGGGGCACATCGCCCCGGGCGATGTCGACGAACGGGATATTCGCGATGTACGACCCGACGACCTTAAGCAGTACACACAATGTCATTTCTTCGCCGGACTTGGCGGATGGTCACGAGCGCTTCGGCTTGCCGGATGGCCTGACGACAAACCCGTCTGGACTGGTTCCTGTCCGTGCCAACCTTTCAGCGTCGCAGGCAAAGGACTTGGGTTTGCTGATCCCCGTCACCTCTGGCCGAACTGGAAATGGCTCATCGGCCAGTGCAGCCCTGCAATCGTCTTTGGAGAGCAGGTTGCGGCAGCGACTGACTGGCTCAGTCTCGTGCGAAGTGATCTGGAAGCGATGGGTTACGCCGTGGGGGCAGTCCCTATCGAAGCCGCGAGCGCGGGTGCGGACCATTTTCGAGATCGTTGTTGGTTTGTGGCCGACCATGACCAGCAACGCACCCGCTCGCGACGGATACAACGAAGCGGGGAACAGCGCGGGACAGGTGGCGATTCGCAACATTCTGATTGCATTGCAACCGACGCCGACCGTTCACGGCAATTACAACCGAAAGGGTTTGTCGGCGAACAGCGGCGACGGCCTGCACACACACGTTCTAGCCCTCTGGTCGACGATCCGGGCATCGGATGGGGTGAAGGGTGGACCGAACATGAGTTTCGGAGCTGGGGGCTCACCGCTTCCGTCGCAAGTATCGACGGTTGCCAGTACATCGAATGCCCCGATGGAAAGTGGAGGCGGCTCCCTCCACCCCGAGTTCGCTGGCTGGGAAATGGGATACCCGCCCGCGTGGCTAAGTTGCGCGCCATCGGAAACGCCATCGACCCGGGACCGGCAGCGGCGTTCATCCGCGCCGCCGACGAAGCCCTCGGCGAATACGATCTCCTGTGACGGCGATGACCTTCTATGAATAACGAAAATCTGGTCGCCGCGCTCGCGCCGATCACTTCCCGCGTCGTGACCTCGCACTGCTGGGTGAAGCGCGACGGGAAGTTCTCACATACGAACCGCCCGCTGACTGACGCGAAGTTCGTGCATCACGTCAACGGTGGTCCGGCATACGGCGCCGCGCAGATCCAGCCCGGTTCCAGCACGACGCTGATTGCCGCATTCGATCTCGACAGCCACAAGGGCGATACGCCCTGGTCGGACATGCAGGGCGCTGCGCTGCGCATCATGGGTGCGTGCGCATCGTTCGGCTGGTGTGCCATTCCGTTCCGCTCGTCGGGCGGCAAGGGGCTGCATCTCTATCTGTTGTGGGACTCGCCGCAGGATGCGTACAGCGTGCGCTACGGTCTGCGCACGGTCCTCGCGATGTGCCAACTTCGCGATGGTGTGGGCGGCGTTGCGCGCGGTGAGATCGAGATATTCCCAAAGCAGAACAGCGTACCCGCCGACGGCTTCGGCAACATGTTCGTGCTGCCGCTGGCTGGTGCGTCCGTGCCGCTCGATCCGTTTGAACTGGACGACATGCCGAAGGAATGGGCCGCAGAGATGGACTGGCCTGTCTCGGCATCGTGCCCCGTGGTCGAGCGCGAGCAGCCCGTCGCGCGCGCAGTCGGTGATTTACCGGTCGAGCTGGCGCAACTACGCGACGCGCTTGCCGCGATACCGAACGAGGGTGACACCGAACTGGATTACGAGGCGTGGCGCAATGTTATGTTCGCGCTGCACCACGCGACGCGCGGCTCGGACGAAGGGCTCGCGCTCGCGCACGAATTCTCTGCACGCTCGTCGAAGTACCACCCCGATTTCCTCGACGGTCGTGTGTGGCCCCATATCAAGGCTGCGCACGACGGCGAACGCGGCGCGATCACTGGCCGTACGATCCTCAAGCTGGCGCGCGAACACGGCTGGCAGGAGCCGCTTGAAGACGATTTCGACGTGGTGCCCGTCGAAGCCGGCGCCGATGCGCGGCCGGCGCGGCCGGGTTACCGGCGCAACGACAGTGGTGAAATCCTCGCCACGATCGAGAACTGCGTCAAGGGGCTTGCTGATCCGCACGAGTGCGGCGCGCACATCCGCTTCGACGGGTTCCGTGCCGAGATCATGCTCGCCGCGCTCGGTACATCGGACTGGCGTAGCTTCACGGATGCCGATTACACGCGCCTGCAAATCCGGCTCGAGCAGCGCGACTTCAAGAAACTCACGAAAGAGATGCTGCGCGACGCGGTGTGGCTCGTCGCGGACGACAGCCGTTTCGACTCGGCGGTCCAGTGGATCAGCACGCTGCAGCACGACGGCGCGCCCCGCATCGAAATGTTCCTGCACGTTTACATGGGCGTCGCTGATACGCCCTACACGCGCGCCGTGAGCCGCTATCTGTGGACCGCGCTCGCCGGCCGCGTGTTGTCGCCCGGCTGCGAAGCGCCGATGGCACCGGTATTCATCGGCTCGCAGGGCGTCGGCAAGACACGCGCCGTCAAGGCGATCGCGCCAGCGCTGGACTTCTACAGCGAACTGAACCTCGCCGAGCGGGATGCGGAAGCCTCGCGGCGCATGCGCGGCCGGCTCGTGCTGGAACTAGGCGAGCTGCGTGGTCTGCACACGCGCGACGCCGAGTCGATCAAGGCATTCATCAGCCGCACACACGAGGAATGGCGCGTCCTTTACAAAGAGTTCAACACGAACTTCGCGCGGCGCTTTCTGTTCTTCGGCACGACCAATCAGGACGAATTCCTCGGCGATGAGACGGGCGAACGGCGCTGGTTGCCGGTGCGCGTCGGGTGCTGTGACGTCGACGCGATCGCGCGTGACTGTCTGCAGCTATGGGCTGAGGCGCGCGCCACATTCGAACTTGATGGCATCGACTGGAAGGAAGCCGAGACGCTGGCCGAAGCTGTGCACACCGAGCACAAGATTTCTGACTCATGGTCGCCGGTTATTGATTAGAAATACATGATTTTGAATCAAGCTGCATAGCGAATCGGTTTATGCATGAAATAGCGAGCGACGCGCTGTGGTGATTTCTGGAGACGACGGGCGTTGTTGCATAAATCAGGCGCGAGGACGGAGTAATGCCTTTGCTCATGATCTCAGCCGATGTGGACGGACTGC
>JAYFRU010000086.1:0-9857 GCA_040946965.1 Burkholderia sp.
ACTAAAAAATTTAGTGGGAACTACGATATCGCCGACTGGACCCATGTTGATGAACGGCCTGCCCGAGGCGCTTACGATGCGCCCGAAGGCCGCCAGCGTGCGCGCCACCGCCTGCCGCGCCGCGTCGGGCTCGCGCAGGTCCAGGTCGAGTGCGAGCGCCTGGCTGCCCGCCGCGCGTACCGCCTCGGCGGTGCCCTCGAGTAGCTCGCCGCTGCGCGCCACCAGCACCAGCGCGTCGAAATCGCGGGCGAGGCGCACCGCCGTGGCGCGGCCGATGCCGCAGCTCGCCCCCGTCACGATCGCCACCCGCGCCGCCTTGCCTGCCTGCTGCGTGTCCTTGCCGTTCATCTCGCTGTCCTCCGTCCGTCGCTCGGTTTGATGGATGCGGGACGGCTCGCATAGCGCCGGGCATCACGCATCGCTTCGCAATCCTGACGAATACGATTTGCCCGCGACGCTCGCGGCCGTCCTGCTCGATGGCGCCGCGCGCGCTGCGGATCGCTCCGCGCGCATACCGTGCGCCATCGACAGAGCTCATTCTAGCGATGCAATGTAACTTTTTAAGTGATATTTTTTAGGTTACACAATCATTGCATGGAACCGTCCCGTCAGAGCCGACCGGAGAAAGGCTTCAATCGGCCTGGTAGACGCAGTGCAGCGCCTTCTTGGTGATCCGCTCCTCGTGCGGGTAGCCGAACGCGTTGTTGAGGTAGCGGATGCCGTCGAGCACCACTTCGCGGTTGACGTGGCTATGCCCGTAAAGATGCAGGTCGGGGCGGATCC
Organism: Burkholderia sp.; assembly: GCA_040946965.1. Classification (GTDB taxonomy): domain Bacteria; phylum Pseudomonadota; class Gammaproteobacteria; order Burkholderiales; family Burkholderiaceae; genus Burkholderia. Next base: position 784 of record JAYFRU010000086.1, read on the forward strand.
GGCGCACCTGGGCTTCGATCAGGCTGCTGCCGAGCACAGGATAGAGCATGCGGCGCGAGGCAGGAATATAGGCGGGCATCACGTCGATGCGCGGCAGGAAATGCGAGAAGCTGATGGTGGTCCGGCCGCGAGGCAGCGCGTCGAGCACATTGAGGCCGGTGAAATATTCGGCCACGTGCCGGCTGGTCCAGCCCTGCGGCCAGCGGCAGGCATGGAAATCCATCCAGGCGTCGCGCAGTTCCTGGCCGGGCACGCCGAAGGATTCGTCATACCAGCCCAGCAGCGGCACGATCGCCACGCCGTCCACCAGCTCGGCGCGCAGCGTCGCGCCGCTGGCCTTGGCCACCCGCCGCACCTGCTCGAACTTGTCGAGCGAGTTGGTGCCGGGCGGATCGCGCATCACCCACAGCTCGTGGTTGCCCGGCACGAAGAACACGCGCCGGAAGCAGCTCGCAAAGCTGCTCAGGCATCGCTCCAGCCGCTCCAGCGAGTCGGAAACGTCGCCGGCCAGGATCAGCACGTCGCGCTGGTAGTCGCTGCGCGACAGCAACGCCACCCATTCGGCATTGCCTTCGAAATCGACGTGGATATCGGACAGGGAAAAGATGCGCATCGTTTCGACGGTTTCCGCTTCACTCGGGGCCGGCGGGCCGGCGAAACCGGGACCTTATCACGGCCTCGGGCGCCGCGTATGCCGCGCCCCGCGTGGCTTGCGGCCGGCGCCACGGCGCTTCGCGAGCGGGAGCACGAGTTGCGCGGCAGGCCTGGCGCGGCATCGGCGCCTCCCCGGCGGCCTGCCCCGGGCCTGAGCGACCCGCCCCGTTTTCCAGGACAGACGGCTATGGGTTTCATCGCCATTTTTCATTGCAAAACGCGAATGAGAATAATTACTACTCTTGAACGTGCGCCGCCCATGTGAACCGTTTTTCCCGCCTATCCTTTGCTCATCAGCAGGACCGCGACTGATGCCCGATCCGATGATTCCCTCCCTTCCCTCGCCGGCCGGCCAGTTCCGCCCGCCCACGCCCTGGACCCGTTTCGCCGGTGCCGGGGCGCTGGTGGCGGTCGGCTACATGGATCCCGGCAACTGGGCCACGGCGCTGGCCGGCGGCGCGCAGTTCGGCTATCGGCTGCTGAGCGTGGTCGCGCTGGCCAGCCTGATCGCGATGCTGCTGCAGTGGGTGACGGCGCGCGTGGGGGTGGTCACCGGGCGCGACCTCGCCGAACTGTGCCGCGAGCGGCTGTCGCGGCGCGCCACGGTGCTGCTGTGGCTGGCCACCGAAGCCGCCATCATCGCCTGCGACGTGGCCGAGGTGGTGGGCTGCGCGATGGCGCTGCAATTGCTGCTGCACGTGCCGCTGCTGACCGGCGTGCTGCTCTCGGCGGTCGGCACCTTCGCGATGCTGGCGCTGCAGCGGCGCGGGCATCGCACGCTGGAAATCTGCGTGGCGGCGCTGATCCTGTTCGTCGCGCTGAGCTTCGTGGCCGAGGTGGCGCTGGCCAGGCCCGACTGGCTCGGCGTGCTCGGCGGCTTCGTGTCCTCCACCGAGCTGGTGCGCAACGCCGGCATGGTCTGGCTGGCGGCCGGTATCGTCGGCGCGACCGTGATGCCGCACAACCTCTACCTGCACTCGGCCCTGGTCAAGCGCCACGTGCCGGTCGGCGAGGATCCCGACGCGACGATCGCCGACACCATGCGCGGCGTGAGCTACGACACCTTCGGCTCGCTCGGTTTCGCCTTCCTGGTCAACGCGGCCCTGCTGATCGTGGCCGCCGCGGTGTTCCATGCCAGCGGGCATACCGATGTCGACGACCTGGCGGCCGACGCACATCGCCTGCTCGCGCCGCTGGTCGGCACCGACTGGGCCAGCCAGTTGTTCGCCGCGGCACTGCTCGCCTGCGGGCTCAATTCGACGGTGACCGGCACGCTCGCCGGGCAGATCGTGATGGAGGGTTTCCTGAAGCTGCGCATCGGGCCCACCCGGCGTGCCCTGCTCACGCGCGCGCTGGCGATCGGCCCGGCCCTGGTGGCGGTGGTCGCGTTCGGCGACCGCGGCTCGGCGCAATTGCTGGTGGCCAGCCAGGTGGTGCTGAGCCTGCAGTTGCCGCTGGCCGTGATCCCGCTGGTCTGCTTCGCCGCCAATCCGGCCCTGATGGGGCGCTAGCGCATCTGCGGCTGGGCGCTGGCCGCGACCTGGGCCAGCACGGAGCTGATCCTCGCGCTCAATGTCGCGCTGCTCTGGCAGCTGTGAGTCGCCTGACGGGTCCGGCACGCGCCCGGTGCGATCTTCCTGCGGGCCGCGCGCGAGTGCGGCCCGTTACGCGGTCCTGGCCGGGGCGCGCGACGCGCTCGGGGGCGCCTGCCCGCCTGCAATAGCGTTCAAGACACTCGACGGGCGCGATCGAATAATGCGGTCCTCATCGCTTTCCAGGAGGATTCCCGCATGAACCAGGCTATTTCCGAGAAGGCCGCGCCGCCGGTCGCCGAACGCTGCGTGATCGTGGTCGACAGCCAGTTGCCGCCCGGGCGCGCCGCCAACGCCGCAGCAGTGCTGGCGCTGACGATCGGCCAGCGCCAGCCGGCCCTGGTTGGGCCGCCGCTGATCGACGCCGACGGCGTCGCGCATCCGGGCCTGATCCCGATCGGCATCGCCGTGCTCTCGGCCGACGCCGCCCAGTTGCCGTCGATTCGCGACAAGGCTGTGGCGGCCGGCTGCGAGGTGGTCGACTTCCCGGTGCAGGGCCAGCAGACCACCGATTATTCGGCGTTTCGCGACGCGGTCGCCTTGGTCGCCACCGCCGAACTCGCCTATCTCGGCGTGGCCTTGGTGGGCCCGCGCAAGGCGATCGGCAAGATCGTCTCGAATCTCGGCTTGCTGAAGTGAGATAGGCGGCGCCAGCTATCGGCACCCGCGCCGTGGTCGCGTCGCGAGCGGCGCGATGGCTCGGACGCCTGATCGAATACCACGCCGGGCCTGCCGGACCGGGCGTGGAATCGAGAGCGGACCGGCATGCCGTGCCGGACGCGGACGCCGGCGCCGCCTTGCGCGCCGGGTCGCCGATCCAGCCCGGCAAAACCACGCACCACCGCCCTCAGGCGCGCGGCGGCCGCCCGCGCGTGGCGTCGCGGAACACGCCCGGCGTGACGCCCATCATGCGGCGAAACGAGCGCGTCAAATGCGCCTGGTCGGCGAAACCGCTGGCTGCGGCCACCTCGCCGAGCGGCCGCCCGAGCCGGATCAGCGCGATCGCTGCGCGCACGCGCGCCTGCCGCTGGTAGGCATGCGGCGTCATGCCGAGATGGCGCTCGAAGGCACGGAACAAGCGGAACACCGGCCGCGCCGGCGATCTCCTCGAGATGGACCTGCTGGTCCAGGCGCGCGTCACGGAATTCGCGCGCCAGGCGCACCGCGCGCGGCTCGATGCCCGACACGCCCGGTAACAGGGCTTCGTGCACGTGCCGCTCGAACAGCCGCGCGACGAAGCGCAGATAACGCTCCTCGCGCCGCAGCGCGTCGCCCTGCACCTCCGATTCCTGATGGACCCGATAGAACAACGCGTTGAGCCGCGCATCGCCGATGATCGGCCTGCGGATCGCCGCGCCGCCGCGCGCCTCGCCGTCGGACAGCAGCGAGCACAGGTGCTCGGTGCGCACATAGACGGTGCACTGGCGCCAGCCGCCCGGATCGAGGGGGCCGCCCGCATGCAGTTCGTCGGCGTCGATCGCGTAGAGATCGCCCTGGCGCGCCACGAACTCGCTGCCGCGCATGCGGATCCGGATCGCGCCCGAGGTGATCAGCGCGAAGCAGGCCGTGTCGTGGGTATAAACGTCGTAGGAAAAATCGTGGAAATCGCCGCGCGGCAATTCGGCGGCCAGCTCGGGTGCCTGCCAGATGCGTACCTCGGTCTTGAGGGCGGTGGCCGGCGGCGCCTCGCCGGGGCGGCCGCCCGATGGAAGGGTCGGGGCTGTCATGCTGGGGCCGGCCATGGCGGCGAAGTCGCGAACGCTCCAATGTACCATCGCCGGCCGGCGCCACGCGGCGGGGTCGGCGAGGACCGCGAGCCTTGGCCGCGATCGCGGCCGGCAAGCGCCGTTCCGATCCGGCTCGGATCGCCTGTCGACTCCACGATGCTCCGCGATCCGTGCACGATTCTCCGGATCCGCGCCGCGCCCCATTTGCCGATCCGCGCGCCGGCGCGATAATCCCCGCACGCTCCCGCCCCGAACCGCCAACGACATGGACGCCGCGCCCCTCACTTTCGACCCCGCCGCCTCGCGCGCCGCCCTGATGGCGCGGCTGCGCGCCATCGCGAGCCGCTTCACGCCGATCGACGGCCGGCACCGCACGGCGCTGCCGACCCTGAGCTTCCACCGCTACTCGGCGCCGACCGCCGACGAATACGGCTTCAGCAAGGTCGCGCTGATCTTCGCGCTGCAGGGCGCGAAGACCATCACCGCCGGTGACACGCGCTACGACTACGACAGCGAACGCGCCGTGGTCACCGCCATCGACATCCCGATCACGGGCCGGGTGACCACGGCCAGCGCGGCGGCGCCCTATCTCTGCTTCATGCGCGAGCTGGACCTGAAGCAGGCCGCCGAGCTGCTGGCCTCGCTCGAGCTGCCGCCGCCCGACGAGGCGCCGGCCGGGCTCGGCATCTCGGTGGGCGCGCTGCCGCTGGAGCTGGTGGACGCGGCGCTGCGCCTGGCGTCCCTGCTCGACACGCCGCGCGACATCGAGGTGCTGGCGCCGATGATCGAGCGCGAAATCCTTTACCGGCTGCTGACCAGCCCGCAGGGCGGCCGGCTGCGCCAGCTGCTGGTGGCCGACAGCCGCGCCTCGCGGATCATGCGCGCGGTGGAGTGGATCCAGGCGCATTTCGCCGAGCCGATGCGCATCGACGATCTGGCGCGCCACGCCAACATGAGCGTGTCCTCGCTGCATCACCACTTCAAGGAAGCCACCACCATGAGCCCGCTGCAATACCAGAAGCGGCTGCGGCTCTACGAGGCACGCAGCCTGCTGCTGCGCCGCTCGCGCGACCTCGGCGTGGTGGCCGCCTCGGTCGGCTACGACAACCTCTCGCAGTTCCATCGCGAGTACAAGCGGCAGTTCGGGCTCACCCCGCTGCAGGACGCCGGACGGCTGCGCGCGGCACGCTGAGCCCGGCATCCCCGCGAGATGCCCGCCGCCCCCTCGTTCCGGAGACTCCCATGCGAAAGCCCGCCCTGCGCGACATCGATCCCTCGAAGACCTATCGCCTGCTCGAATCCGGCCCGGTGGTGCTGGTCGTCACCCACGACGGCCGGCGCGCGAACGTGATGACGATGGGTTTCCACATGGTGTGCGCCACTCGCCGCCGCTGGTGGGCGGGATCATCGGCCCCTGGGACCACAGCCACGCGGCGCTGCGCGCGAGCGGCGAATGCGTGCTGGCGGTGCCGGGCACCGACTGGGTCGCCACCGTGGTGGAGATCGGCAACTGCAGCGGCGCCGAGATCGACAAGTTCGAGCGCTTCGGCCTGGCCACCGCGCCCTCGAAGCAGGTGGCCGCGCCGCGCCTGGCCGACTGCCTCTACAACATCGGATGCGTGATCGAGGACGACACGCTGGCCGAGCGCCACGACCTGTGCGTGCTGCGCGCGGTGGCCGCCGCCGTCAACGACCGGCGCGAGGAGCGCCTCGTGCTCCACCATCGCGGCGACGGCAGCTTCGCGGCCGACGGCGAGATCTTCGACCTGCGCGAGCGCATGCATCGCTGGAAGGCGTTCCAGGTCGAGATCTGAAGCGCCGGCGGGCGCGGCACGCGACGCCGCGCGAGATAGTCCTGGCGCTCGGCTCGATAGCTGAAATGATCTGTTCGTTGCAGCAAGCAAAACCGGTACGTTAGCGGATTGCCTATCGACCCTCGTCTCCAGGAATCCGCTTCATGTCCCGACTCACGCGCCGCGCCTTCTCCCGTTCCCTGCTGGCCCTGACGCTGGCCGCCGCCGGCCCGCTGGCACGCGCGCAACAGGGCGCCCCCGGCGTGCTGCGCATCGGCTACCAGAAATCCTCGACACTGATCACGCTGCTGAAGGCGCGCGGCACGCTGGAGCAGGCGCTCGCGCCGCTGAGCACGCGCGTCGAATGGCACGAGTTCGCCAGCGGCCTGCCGCTGACCGAGGCGCTCAACGTGTGCGCGGTCGACTTCAGCGCCGACGTGGCCGATACCGTGCCGGTCTTCGCCCAGGCCGCGCAGGCGCGCTTCGTCTACCTGGCCCAGGAAGCGCCCTCGCCGTCCGCGCAGGCGATCCTGGTCAAGCGCGACAGCGGCATCGACACCCTGGCCGCCTTGAAGGGCAAGGACATCGCCACCACCAAGGCGGCCGGCAGCCACTACCTGCTGCTCGCCGCGCTGGCAAAGGCGGGCCTGGCGCCCGCCGACGGGCGCGCGGCCTTCGAGCGCGGCAGCGTCGGCGCGTGGATCACCTGGGATCCCTACGTGGCCTCGGTCGACCGCCGCCCCGAGGTGAAGGTGCTGGCCGACGGACGGCACGGGGCTGGCTTCCTGCCAGCGCTACTACCTCGCGGCCAGCGACTACGCGGCCGCGCATCCGGCCGTGCTGCAGGCGGTGTTCGACGCGCTGGTGCAGGCCGGCGACTGGTTGCGCGCGCATCCGGACCAGGGCGCGGCCGTGCTGGCGCCGATCTGGGGGCTCGACGTGGCCACCATCATGCGCGCCAACGCGCGGCGCAGCTATGCGGTGCGCGCCGTGACGGCCGCCCATTTCGACGAGCAGCAGAAGATCGCCGACACCTTCGTGAAAGTGGGCCTGCTGCCGGCGCGCGTCGACACGCGACAGGCGCTGCGCTGGGATTTCGCGGCGCGGCGCGCGGTGGCGGTGTGAGCGTCTGAAGCGGCGCGGCGGGAAACTCGGTGCTCCCGGCGCCCGGCAGCGACGATGGACCCGCTCGGCGACGAAGCGGCGGCCGCGCCTGAACGGCGGCGGCAACCATCGCCGCCGGGGATGGCGGTGGAAGTTCGAGCACCTGGACCAGCGCGGCCGAAACCGGGACGCGACGCGGGAGCCGCTATCCGCGAATGGCGCCGCCGACCCTGTCGCCGCAGATCGAACGGGCACGTGCCCGAACCAGCAAGCGAGCCTGCCGGGCCGCCGTCGACCGGCGGCGGGCCCGTTTCGCTTCAGTGTCCCGCCCAGCGCGCCTGCGTGACGTCGAGCTTGCCCGGAATCAGCTTCAGCGCCGAGAAGGCATCGGCGATCTGCTGCTGGTAGGCTGGTAGGCCAGCGTCGCGTCGCCGACCGGCTCGACGTGGTAGGAAGCCCGGCCCAGCGCGAGTTCGAGCGTCGGCGCATCGAGCCCGACCAGCGGCGCGAGTTGCGCGGCCACCTCGGGCACGTGATCGCGCGCCCAGATATCGGTGGCATCGATCTCGGCCAGCACCGCGCGCACCAGCTCGGGATGCGCGCTCGCGAAGGCGCTGCTCGCCAGGTAGTACTGGGTGTTGCGGACGATGCCCTCGCCGTTGCGCAAGGTGCGCGCGCCGGTCTGGCGCTCGACCGCGGCCAGATAGGGATCCCAGATCACCCAGGCGTCGATCGCGCGCTGCTCGAAGGCCGCGCGCCCGTCGGCCGGCGCCAGGTAGACCGGCTGGATCTCGCGATAGTCGAGCTTCGCCTCCTGCAAGGCCTTGACCAGCAGGTAATGGACGTTCGAGCCGCGATTGAGCGCCGCTTTCTTGCCGCGCAGCTCGGCCACCGAGCGGATCGGCGAGTCGTGCGGCACCACGATCGCCTCGCCCTTGGGCGCCGGCGGCTCGGCGCCGCTGTAGACGAAATCCACCTTGCCGGCCTGCGCGAAGATCGGCGGCGTCTCGCCGACCGTGCCGATATCGACGGCACCGGCCGCCGGCCCCTCCAGCAGTTGCGGGCCGCCCGGGAACTCGATCCAGCGCACCGTCACGCCGAGCGGCGCGAGCCGCTTCTCGAGCGTGCCGCGCGCCTTCAGCACCACGAAATTGCCATATTTCTGATAGCCGATCCGCAGCGTGGTCTCGCCGACCGCGCTCGCCGCGCCGCTCGCGCCGAGCGCCGCCAGGCCGGCGCCGGCCAGCCCCGCCGGGCGTGCCAGCGCGAGCGCGGCGGCAGCCGCCGCCTTGAGCCAGTCGCGGCGGCGGGCGCCGTCGTCCGGCAGGTCCGCCGCGCTGTCGTGGTTGGAGGGGATCGGGTGGCCATGTCGCATCGTGAGGTGTCCGGGATTCGCGCAGTGCGGTTGATCGGCCGGCCGCGCGCCCGCGCGCCAGGGCGCGGGGCCGGAGAGTCGATGGTAATCAAGGCGGCCCGCAAACCAAATCCCGATTGCTGCAATGCTTATCGAGGCGATGCGATAACGGCGGCGCACGGCCGCCCCGCCCTGCCCTGGCCTTGCCGCGGAGCCGAGCCCGGCCGGATCCGGGTCGCGGCTTTCAGGCGAAACTCAGGCGATCGTCAGCGTGACGGGCGGCAGGCCGGCGATCTGGCCGACCGCCACGCCGCTGCCGGCCACCTGCACCATCCCGACGTAGGTCCCGGCCGTGATCACCTGGTCCGGCGTGAGCGCCACGCGCCGCGCGACGGTCGCGTGATTGACCAGCCAGGTCAGCAGCCGGCGCGGATCGCCCGCCGGATTGCCCGGCGTGCCCGCGAACAGCGGCTGGCCGTTGAAGGTGAAGGACAGCGTGGGCGCGAGGAACGGCAGATCCTCGCGATACGGGACGAATTCGCCGGCCGCGAGCGCGGCGTGGTTGAGCAGGTCGGCGAGCTGGGCGAGGCGCTCGACGTCGGGAAACCTGGCGAAGCGGCTCGCCACCACCTCGATGGTCGCGCCGACCTCCGCGATCGCGGCACCGACCTCGGCCTCGCCATACGCGGTCTCGCTGGGCTCGAACCCTCAGCCGAGGCGGAACGCGATCTCGAGCTCGAGCCCGAAGGGCCGCCGCGCACCGGCGGTATAGAGTAAGCGGCTCGGCCGGACCGTTTCCCGAAGCAGGTTTTTCCAAAGCATGCTGGTCGCGTTTAGATTGACGGAGCGA
>JAYFRU010000087.1:0-9843 GCA_040946965.1 Burkholderia sp.
CGATCGCGGCGTGGCCGCGCGCTACGGGCTGGCCAAGCAGGTGGTGGCGGTGCGCGGCTGCCGCACCGTGACCAAGGCCGACATGATCCACAACGCCTGGCGGCCGAGCATCACGGTCGATCCCGAAACCTACGACGTGGTGGCCAACGGCCAGCTGCTCACCTGCGAACCCGCCACCGTGCTGCCGATGGCGCAACGCTACTTCCTGTTCTGACTGGATTCCGACTACATTTCATGCGCACTCTCGACAAACGCATCGCCCCGAACGTGAAGCTGGCCGCCTCGCTGGTGGCCCGCGCGCCGACCCTCACGCTGGCCTATGACGCGCGCTGCCGCAGCCGCTTCGCGGCCACGCTCGACAGCGGCGAGGAAGTGGCCGTGGTGCTGCCGCGCGGCACCGTGCTGGCCGACGGCGACGTGCTGGTGACCGACGACGGCGCACTGGTGCGCGTGGTGGCCGCCGCCGAAGCGGTGATGCGGGTGCGCGCGCCCGACGCGCTGACCTTCACGCGCGCGGCCTACCATCTCGGCAATCGCCACACGCCGGTCGAGATCGGCCTGGACACGCTCAAGCTCGAATACGATCCGGTGCTGGCCGACATGCTGACGCGGCTCGGCGCGCGCGTCGAACGCGTCGAGGCACCGTTCCAGCCCGAGGCGGGCGCGTATGGCGGCGGCCATCGACATGGCCACGACGCGAGCTTCGCCGAGGACTATGCTCGCCCAGCAGGTGTATGGCGAGCATCACGGGCACGCGCACTCGCATGGGCACGATCACGAGGATCATGCGCACCAGCACGGCCATGTGCATTCGCACGGCGCGCACGCGCATGGCCATGATCATCCCCACCACGAGGCGGCTCACGAACCCGGCCACGCACATGCGCATGCGCACGCTCATGACGCGGCATCGCACTCGCACGAACACCGGCACGATCACGGCCACCAGCACGCCGACGGCTGCCAGCACTGCCACGACCATGGACACGACTGAACTCGTCGCGCTGCTGCACCTGGCCTCGCCGGCCCTGCCGATCGGTGCCTTCAGCTACTCGCAGGGTTTCGAGGCCGCGCTCGACGCCGAGCTGATCCGCGACGCCGACAGCGCGCGCGACTGGATCGCCAGCGGCCTGGCCGACGTGCTCGCGCTCGGCGAGCTGCCGCTGGTCGCGCACCAGCTCGAACGCTGGCACCGGCACGAGATCGATACGCTGGTCGAAGCGAATGCCGAATTCATCGCCAGCCGCGAATCGGCCGAGCTGCGCCGCGAGACCGAGCAGATGGGCTGGTTGCTCGCCCAGCTGTGCGGCTCGCTCGAATGGGGCGAGGCCGCGCCACGCTGACCGCGCTGCGCCCTGTCGCGCTGCCCACCGCCTACGCCTTCGGCTGGGTCGAGAACCAGGCCGCCGCCGCGCTGAAGGCGGTACCGCTCGGCCAGCTCGCGGGCCAGAGGATTCTGGTCTCGCTGCGCGGCACCATCGCGGCCGCGGTGCGCCGCGCGCTGGACACGCCGCCCGAGGCGATCAACACCTTCGCGCCGCTGCTCGGCATCCTGTCCGCACGGCACGAAACCCAGTACTCCCGACTGTTCCACTCCTGAACGCACGATCATGAACACGCCCCCCGCTTCCTCCCGCCGTACCAAGAAACTGCCGCCGCTGCGCGTGGGCATCGGCGGTCCCGTCGGTTCCGGCAAGATCACCCTGCTCGAGATGCTCTGCAAGACGATGCGCGAGCGCTACGACCTGGTGGCGATCACCAACGACATCTACACCAAGGAAGACCAGCGCCTGCTGACCGTGGCGGGCGCCCTGCCCGAGGAACGCATCATGGGCGTCGAGACCGGCGGCTGCCCGCACACGGCGATCCGCGAGGACGCCTCGATCAACCTCGAGGCCGTCGACCGCATGCTGGGCCGCTTTCCCGATGCCGACATCGTGTTCATCGAATCGGGCGGCGACAATCTGGCGGCCACCTTCAGCCCCGAGCTGTCGGACCTGACGATCTACGTGATCAACGTGGCGGGCGGCGAGAAGATCCCGCGCAAGGGCGGTCCCGGCATCACCAAGTCGGACCTGCTGGTGATCAACAAGACCGACCTCGCGCCGCTGGTGGGCGCGAACCTCGAGATCATGGCCTCGGACACGCGCAAGATGCGCGGCGAGCGCCCCTATGTGATGACCAACCTGAAAGCGCTGGAAGGCGTGGCCGAGGTGATCGCCTTCATCGAGAAGAAGGGTTTACTGACGGCGTAAACGTGAGAACAGCCGGCAATGCCGGCCATTCTCGCTCAGGACCATGGCGCTTCTGCGGCGCGCTCAGGCCAGCTCGGCCTCGTCGCGCGCTGCGGCGCCTGGCGGCGGCAGCAGCGCCGTCAGCACGTCGACGGTACGCCCCGTCGCGCCGCGATGGCGCGCGGCGAACGCGGCGCCGGCCGCGCCCATCGCGGTGCGCCGCGCCGGATCGGCGAACAGCGCATCGAGCACCGTCGCCAGTTCTTTCGGATCCTGGACCTGGGCGGCCGCGTCGGCCACCACCGCATCGGCCGTGGCCTGCGTGAAGTTGAACACGTGCGGCCCGATCAGCACCGGCACGCCCACCGCGCAGGCCTCGATCAGGTTCTGGCCGCCCAGCGGCAGCAGGCTGCCGCCGATGAAGGCGACATCGGCCGCCGCGTAATAGGCGCCGAGCTCGCCCATCGAATCGCCGAGCAGCACCGTGGTGTCACTCGGCAGCGCCGCATGCGCCTGCCCCGCCGCCGCCGCGCCGCTCGCCCACAGCGCGGTACGGCGCGCCACCACCTGCCCTTCGCGCGCGGCCAGCGCGGCCACTTCGTCGAAACGCTGCGGATGACGCGGCACCAGGATCAGCAGCGCGCCCGGCGTCTCGAGCGCCGCGAAGGCGCGCAGCACCAGCGCCTCCTCGCCCTCGCGCGTGCTGGCCGCCACCCACACCGGCCGCGAGCCGATCGCCTCGCGCCAGGCCCGGCCGCGCGCGGCCAGTTCGGGCGGCGTGCTCATATCGAACTTCAGGTTGCCGAGCACGGCCACGTTGCGCGCGCCGAGCGAACCGAGCCGCTCGGCGTCGGACGGGCTCTGCGCGAGCACGCGCGAGAAACCGCCGAACACCTCGCGTACCGCCGGGCCGAAGCGCGAGGCACGCCGGAACGAACGCGCCGACATGCGCGCATTGGTCAGCACCAGCGGCACCGAGGCACGGCGACACTCGTCGATCAGCGTGGGCCAGACCTCGGTTTCCATCACCAGCCCGAGCGTCGGCCGCCAGGCGCGCAGGAAGCGCCGCACCAGGTGCGGCATGTCGTAGGGGAGATAGCAGCGCAGCACGCGCGAGCCGAACAACTGCTCGCCGGTGGCGCGGCCGCTCGGCGTCATGTGCGTGACCAGCAGCCTGGCATCGGGCCGCGCGGCCAGCAGCGCCTCGATCAGCAGCTGCGCGGCGCGCGTCTCGCCCACCGAGACCGCATGCACCCAGATCAGCGGCGCCGCGTCATCGGGCCCGCGCCGTGCGCGCATAGCCGGCGCGAGATGGCCGAAGCGCTCGCCGATATGCTCGCGATAGCCGCGCTCCTTGCGCGAGCGCCAGAACAGGCGCACTACCGCAGCGGGCGCGACGATCCACCAAAGCGCGCAATACACCGCTCTCAACATGACACCACCGTAGTTTTGCTCCGTGCCTTGCGCGTCGCGCTCAGACGAGCGCGCGCTGCTGCAGCCGCTCGAGGATGCCGAGCGGTGCGGAATCCGGCCGCGCCATCGCGTCGACCGGCAGGAAAAAGGTCTGTTCCATCATGAACTGGCCTGACATGACGGCATGGGACGTCTGGTCCGAGAAGCAGATCCAGACGCTGCCGGGCGGGAACGGCATGGTCTGCTGCGGGCAATCCTGCTGATAGGCGAGATCGGCCTTCATCACATCGTGCAAATGCAGCATCAGGTGATCGTAGGCGCTGCGCTTCGACTTGGTGACGTGCAGCAGCTTCAGCAGCCACGCCGAGCCCGGCAGCTGCGGGCGTATCCCCGGCAGGAAGCGCCTGGCGACGTCCTCGAACGGCTCGCCGACCCGCCACACGCGTGGCACGCCGGCCGGATTGACGTTGCCGAACACGCGCAGGATCCGCTCGCCGTAGTTCGGCCGCGACGGGAACGCGTCGACATGCAGGCGGCTGTCGTTCTTGCGCCAGGAGGTCTCGCGCGTCTCGACCTGGCGCAGCCGCAGGCTGGTCGGCGCCACGCGCATGCGGCCGCGATACTCGGGGAACAGGCCGTCGACCAGCGAGGCCGCCTGCTGCTGGTAGCGCGCCACCAGCGCGCGCACGGCCGACTGCGTGACCGCGTCGCCGAGCACCCCGGCCACCGCGCCGCCGTTCGGCGCGAGGCTGATGTTCTTGCGCTTGGGGTCGGCCAGCGCCGGATCGAGCAGCGCTTCCTCGCCGCCTTCGATGGCGAAGCGCAGGTTCGGGAAATACAGCACCTTGCCGGTCTCGACGGCGGCGAGCAGTTGCTCGCGCGGCATCGGCAGCTGCTGCCCGTGCCAGTCGGCCGAGGAGACTTCGAGGATCTGGGATTCGCTCATGATCGCGCCGTTACAGGAGGCCGAACGACGCGAGCGCGCCCTTCACCTGAGACAGCGAGGGCGGCGCGCCGGCCGTGCCGAGATTGACGACGTTCGGCGACCAGTAGCCGCCCGTGCGCCATGCGGTGGCGAAATTGTACAGTTCGACCGTCGGGCGCTTGAGCGCCGCCGCGATGTGCACGAGGCCGGTATCGACACCGACCGTGGCCGCCGCGCCATCGACCAGGCCAACCACGGCCGGCAGCGACAGCCTGGGCGGCACGATCGCGGCCGCGCCGAACTCCTTGGCCAGCCGCTCGCTGGTGGAACGTTCGGCCTCGCTGCCCCAGGGCAGCACCAGCGACGCGCCACGCCGCACCAGCGCCTGGCCGAGTTCGATCCAGACGGCGTCGGGCCATTGCTTGTCGGCGCGCGACGTAGCGTGGACGAAGACCACGTACGGTACCGGAAGATTCAGATCGGCGGCCGCCAGCGCGCGCGCCGCCTGATGCGTGTCAAGACCGAAATCGAGCTCGTCGCCGGGCGTCGGTGCCGGGTCGCCCAGCGCCGCGGCCACCAGCTGGCGGGTGCGCTCGACCACATGGGTGCGCGGCGCGATCGGCACGCGCCGGCGATAGAAGAAACGCACCGGCCATTCGTAGCCGGCGCCGTCGGTACGGTTGCCCAGGCCGATCAGCGGGCCGCGCGCCCAGCTCGCCACCCAGGCGCTCTTGATCAGCCCCTGGCAGTCGATCACCAGGTCGTAGTGCTCGTCCGCGATCTGCCGACGAAACGCATGGATCTCGCGCCAGGTCCGCGCGCTGCCGAGCGACTTGCGCCAGCGCCGCAGCGAGAACGGCAGCACCTTGCGCACCCCGTGCACCAGCTTGACCAGCTCGACGAAGCCTTCCTCGACCAGCCAGTCGATCTGGGCATCCGGGTGGCGCCGGTGGATGTCGGCGATCACCGGCATGTTGTGCACGACGTCGCCGAGCGACGAGACGCGCACGATCAGAATTTTTTGCACGCTCAAAAAAACCGACGAAAGGCCGGTACGGACCCAATGACGCGATTTAATCGCGTCGGCGGGCTTATCCCGTAAACGGACGAGGCAGGAGGGGAAATGCGGCGGCCGACGCCATCGAGCGCGGCGCCTGGCGGGCCACGGCGCCGGACTGGCCATGGTTCGCGCACGCAGCGAGGACCGCAAATGCAAAACGCGCCGGACACGCCGACGCGTTGCCAGTTGCCCAGGCCAGCGGCCCGGCAGGCCGCCTGGCCCGCCCGGCCTCGCGGCCTCAGAACGGCAGCTTCGCGTCGGGCTTGGCGGCCGTCAGCGCGCGGCGGAATTCGCCCTTGATACGCTCTAGCGCCTCGGCCGAATTGGCCTCGAAACGCAGCACCACCACCGGCGTGGTGTTCGAGGAACGCGCCAGGCCGAAGCCGTCGGGATACTCGACGCGCAGGCCGTCGATCGTGATGATCTCGTCGGCGTCTTCGAACTTGGCGGCTTGGCGCAGCTTCTCGATCAGCACCACGTTCTCGCCTTCCTCGAGCTTGAGCTGCAGCTCCGGCGTCGATTCGGCGTTCGGCAGGCCGTTGAGCAGCGCGCTCGGATCGGCCACGCGCGCGAGGATCTCGAGCAGGCGCGCGCCAGTATAGAGGCCGTCGTCGAAGCCGTACCAGCGGTCCTTGAAGAACACGTGGCCGCTCATCTCGCCGGCCAGCGGCGCGCCAGTCTCGCGCAGCTTGGCCTTCACCAGCGAATGGCCGGTCTTCCACATCAGCGGCTCGCCGCCCTTCTCGCGGATCCACGGCGCCAGGTTGCGCGTGCACTTGACGTCGTAGATGATCTGCGCGCCCGGGTTGCGCGACAGCACTTCCTCGGCGAACAGCATCATCTGGCGATCCGGGTAGATGATCTGGCCGTCCTTGGTGACCACGCCCAGGCGGTCGCCGTCGCCGTCGAAGGCGAAGCCGATCTCGGCATCGGTTTCCTTCAGCGCGCGGATCACGTCCTGCAGGTTCTCTGGATGAGCCGGGTCCGGGTGGTGATTCGGGAAGTTGCCGTCGATCTCGGTGAACAGCTCGACCAGCTCGCAGCCGAGCGCCTTGAACAGACGCGGCGCCAGTTCGCCGGCCACGCCGTTGCCGGTGTCGACCACGATCTTCAGGGGGCGCGCCAGCTTGATGTCGCCGACGATGCGCTGCAGGTAGGCCTCGGCCACGTCGTGCGGCTGATAGCTGCCGCTGCCCTCGGCGTAATCCTGGGCGACGATGCGGCGGTACAGCGCCTGGATCTGCTCGCCGTAGATCGCCGCGCCGCGCAGCACCATCTTGAAGCCGTTGTAGTCGGGCGGATTGTGGCTGCCGGTCACGACGATGCAGGAATCCACGCGCCGCTCGCCGGTGGCCAGCGGCAGTGGCACGCTGGCCGCGAAATAACCGACCGGGGTCGGCACCATGCCGACGTCGACCACGTCGACGCCCGCTGCGGGCAGCCCGTCGGCCAGCGCCGCGATCAGGTCCGGGCCGGACAGCCGGCCGTCGCGCGCGACCACCACCGCGTCGCCGCCCTGGGCACGCACCTCGCTGCCGAACGCCTGCCCGATCGAGCGGGCGGTCGCGGTGTCGAGCGTCTTGCCGATCACGCCGCGAATGTCGTACGCCTTGAAGATGGATTGGGAAATCATCGATTCACTCTCTATCGTGCATGGAAAAGGGTGCCGCAGCCTCGCACGCCGGCCGGGTGGCGCGTCCTGCGTCGAATGTCGGGTTCGGACCCGGACAACTTATAATCGCTGGTTTCGACCCGCCCGATCGGTGCGGCAGGCATCGTCCACGAGCCGCCCATTCTAATGCGTGCAGGTTGCAGCGCCGCAAATTAGAAAATCGGCGCGGCGCGCCGGATCGGCGCCGAGCCCTTTTTTTTCGAATTTTTTCATGCTGAAGCTTACGCGCATCGCGAACCCCGATGTCGCCCGGGCCGCCGCCAACCTGGTCTGGCTGGGCCTCGAGCGCCTCACGCAGATCGGCGTCGCGATCGTGATCAGCGGCCTGCTGGCCCGCGCGCTCGGCCCCGAGGCGTTCGGCAAGTGGCAGTACGCGAACACGCTGCTGCTGGTGCTGGCGCCGCTGACCTGGGTCTGCGGCGCCGAGATCCTGGTGCCGACCATCGTCCAGCGCGCCCCCGCCGAACTCGGCGCGGTACTCGGCAGCGCCTTCGCGCTGCGCTTTTCCGTGTCGGTCGCCGCGCTCGCCCTGACCTGGGCCGGCATCGCGGCGGGCCTGGTCGATCCGCTGGTCGGCGCGATGCTGGCCGGGCTGGCGGTGACCCTGGTGCTGCGCGAGCCCTTCGTCGGCGTGGTCAACGCCTGGCTGCAGAGCATGACCTACAGCAAGCCGCAGTTGATCGCGAGCATGTTCGCCGCGCTCGGCAAGGCCCTGCTGGTCTGGCTGCTGGTGCGCGCCGCCGCCGCGCCGGCCAGCTACGGCTGGCTGTGGGCGCTGGAGGCCGGCGTGATCGCGCTGGCGCTGATGCTCTATTACCGGCGCCGCCACGGCGGCCGACTCGGCTGGCGCGTGGAGGCCCCGCTGTTCCGGCATTTCGCCTCGGCCGGCACGGTGTTCTGGATCGGCCTGGTCTGCATGTACCTGTTCCTCAAGCTCGACCGGCTGATGCTGAAGCGGCACGTCTCATTCGCCGAGCTGGGCCGCTACGCCGCCGCGCAGCAATTGAACGAGAACTGGATCACGCTGGCCCTGCTGCTCGCGCAGACCATCGCGCCGGCCTTCGTCTACCGCGTCTCCGAGCTGCCGCGGCTGCGCCGCAACGTCTGGTGCCTGATCGCCATGACCAGCGCGCTGATGATCGCCGGCGCCGCCGTGCTCGACCTGCTCGCACCGCTCATCATCGGCCGCGTGTTCGGCCCCGGCTACGAGCAGTCGGTGTCGATCTTCCGCTGGGCGGTCTGGCTCTCGGTGCCGGCCGGCGTGGAGGCGATCGGCAACCTGGTGGTGCTGAAGTTCCAGGCCAGGTTCGTGCTGCTGGCCAAGTGGCTGCTGGCGCTGGCCGTGGCGGCTGTGGCCAACGCCGTCGCGATCCCCGCGCTCGGCCTGTACGGCGCCCTGGTCGGCCTGGCCGCCGGCTACCTGGCCGCCGCCGCAGTCAATTTCACCTACATTCGCCTGAAGCTGCGTACATGAGCTCCTCCCTCGCCCCCGCCGGCGCCCTCGACGAGGTCGCCGTGCTGATCCCGGCCTACAACGGCCACGACGACCTGGAGCGCACGCTCGCCTCGCTGGCCGAAACCGCGCCCGTGCACGTGCTGGTGGTCGACGACGGCAGCACGCCGCCGATCGCGCCGGCGCCGCGCGACGGGCTGCGCGTCGAGGTGCTGCGCATGCCGCGCAACGGCGGCATCGAGCGCGCGCTGGCGGCCGGCATCGAGGCGCTGGCCGCGCGCGGCTTCCGCTACGCGGCCCGGCTCGACGCGGGCGATCTGACGGTGCCGGGGCGGCTGGCAAAGCAATGTGCGTTCCTGGCCGCCCACCCGCGCGTGGCCTGCGTCGGCACCTGGGCCCAGGTGGTCTCGCGCGATGGCCGGCCGCTCTTCATGCTCACGCCGCCGGCCGATCCGGCGCGGCTGCGCCGCACCCGCTTCATGCGTTCGCCGCTGGTCCATCCCTCGGTGATGCTCGATATCCAGCGGGTACTCGAGGTCGGCAACTATCGGATCAAATATCCGGCCGCCGAGGACCTGGACATTTTTTTGCGCTTAATGGAACGCTACGATTGCGCGAACCTGCCCGAACTTGGTCTATATTACGAGCTGAACGAAGGGGGCATCAGTGCCACGCGGCGGCGCCGCCAGATCCGCTCGACGCTCGCGCTGGCGGCCCGCTACTTCGATGCGCGCAATCCCTATGACTGGTGCGGCCTCGCCAAGTATCTTCTTCATCTCGTCACGCCGTATTCGCTGCTGCACAAGCTGAAACGCCGTTCGTTCGCGCAACGCCCGCCGGCCTGACGCGATTCGTCCCGCTCCCCGTCCACTGCTTCGACATGAGTCCTGTTTCCGCGCTGCGCATCGTCCTGGTCTGCAACACCGCCTGGGCGATTCATACCTATCGTCAAGGCCTGATCCGCATGCTGGTCGCCAGCGGCGCCGAGGTCATCGTGCTCGCGCCGCGCGACCGCACGGTCGAGCCGCTCGAGGCGATGGGCTGCCCTTATCTCGAACTGCCGGTCGCCTCCAAGGGCACCGACCC
>JAYFRU010000088.1:0-9814 GCA_040946965.1 Burkholderia sp.
GGCCGGTTCAGGTTCAGCGCACCTCGGTCAGTTGCTCGAGGATGGCCGAATTCTCGAGCGTCGAGGTGTCCTGCGTGATCGCCTCGCCCTTGGCGAGCGAACGCAGCAGGCGCCGCATGATCTTGCCGGAGCGCGTCTTGGGCAGGTTGTCGCCGAAGCGGATGTCCTTGGGCTTGGCGATCGGGCCGATTTCCTTGCCGACCCAGTCGCGCAGCGTCCTGGCGATCTGCTGCGCTTCCTCGCCTTCCGGACGCGAGCGCTTAAGCACCACGAAGGCCACCACCGCCTCGCCCGTCATGTCATCGGGGCGGCCGACCACGGCCGCCTCGGCCACCAGCTCGTGCGAGACCAGCGCCGACTCGATCTCCATGGTGCCGAGCCGATGGCCCGAGACGTTCAGCACGTCGTCGATGCGGCCCATGATGGTGAAGTAGCCGCTATCCTTGTCGCGCACCGTGCCGTCGCCGGCCAGGTAGAGCCGGCCGCCGAGCTCGTCGGGGAAGTAGGCCTTGCGAAAACGGTCAGGATCGCCCCAGATGGTGCGCGCCATCGACGGCCAGGGGCGCTTGACCACCAGGATGCCGCCCTGCCCGTTCGGCACGTCCTGGCCGGTCTCGTCGACCACCGCCGCCATGATGCCCGGCAGCGGCAGCGTGCAGGAGCCGGGAACGGTCGGCGTGGCGCCCGGCAGCGGCGCGATCATGTGGCCGCCGGTTTCGGTCTGGAACCAGGTGTCGACGATCGGGCAGCGCTCGCCGCCGACGTTCCGGTGATACCACATCCAGGATTCGGGATTGATCGGCTCGCCGACCGTGCCGATGATGCGCAGGCTCGACAGGTCGTAGCGCGACGGATGGGCGGCCTCGTCGGCGCCCGAGGCCTTGATCAGCGAACGGATCGCGGTGGGCGCGGTGTAGAATACCGTGACCTTGTGGTTGGCCACCATCTTCCAGAAGCGGCCCGCGTTCGGGTAGGTCGGCACGCCCTCGAACACCACCTGGGTCGAGCAGGTCGCCAGCGGCCCGTAGGTGATGTAGGTGTGGCCGGTGATCCAGCCGATGTCGGCGGTGCACCAGAAGATGTCGTCGGGCTTGCGGTCGAAGGTCCAGTCCATCGTCAGCGCGGCCCACAGCAGGTAGCCGCCGGTGCTGTGCTGCAGGCCCTTGGGCTTGCCGGTCGAACCCGAGGTGTAGAGTATGAACAGCGGATGCTCGGCGCCGACCCATTCCGGCTCGCAGCTTTCCGGCTGGTTCGCCGTGATCTCGTGCAGCCACAGGTCGCGGCCCTCGTGCCAGTCGACCTTGCCGCCGGTACGACGGTAGACGACCACGCTCTTGACCGCCTCGCAGCCGCCCATCGTGATCGCCTCGTCGGCGATGCTCTTGATCGGCAGGGTCTTGCCGCCGCGCATCTGTTCGTCGGCCGTGATCAGCGCGCTGGCGCCGACATCGACCAGCCGTTCGTTGAGCGACTTGGCCGAGAAACCGCCGAACACCACCGAGTGCGTCGCGCCGATCCGCGCGCAGGCCTGCATCGCGACGATGCCCTCGACCGACATCGGGATATAGATGATGACGCGGTCGCCCTTGCCGATGCCGCGCGCATGGAGCGCGTTGGCCAGGCGGCAGGTGCGCGCCAGCAGCTCGGCATAGGTCACGCGCGTGACGCTGCCGTCGTCGGCCTCAAAGATCACGGCCACGCGCTCGCTGCGGCTGGCCTCGACGTGACGGTCCAGGCAGTTGTACGACGCGTTCAGCTCGCCGTCATCGAACCACTTGTAGAACGGCGCGTTCGACTCGTCGAGCACGCTCGAGAACGGCTTGTGCCAGTCGATCGCCTCGCGCGCCAGGCGCGCCCAGAAGGCTTCGTAATCGCGGCCGGCCTCGTCGACCAGCGCCTGGTACGCGGCCATGCCGGAAATATTGGCCGCCTGTTCGACGCTGGCGGGCGGAGCAAACTGGCGGCGTTCGTGAAGAACCGAATCAATCGCAGACATCGACTACCCCTTGATGAAGGTAAAACCACTGCATGACGGCGCGCCTCGAGGCGGGCCGCTTCCACGGCGCGCGACGCGCCGTGCCTCCTGATCCCGGCTGCCGGCGCCGTGCGAACGGTGCCGGGCGGCGCGGGCCTTGCTGTCCTTGCTTCTGTTTCTGGGATGGCGCGCCGGGCTGCTCGCCGGCCTGCTGCCGCGAGGGCCGGGGGCGCCGCCTTGCTGCAACGCCGCATCGCGCGGCGTCCGCTCGCGCGTTCGACACGATAAGCTTTGCAACTTACCCGTCTCTTACGCGAGCCCGGCAGTGCCGCCGGCTGCGGCGCGCCGGCCGTTACAATCCTAACTGAACTCAACGCCCGGATTCCAGCTTGAATCGCTACGCCTTCATCCTCATCCTGTCGATGCTGCTGGTGGGCAGCAACGTCGGCATCGGCAAGACCATCGTGGTGGTAGTACCGGTCGCCATCCTCGCCACGCTGCGTTTCGTGATCGCGAACGCGGTACTCTGGCCGCTGTGGCGCCCCTCGAAAATGCGCACCGTGAAGCGCGCCGAGTGGCTGAACCTGTTCCTGCAGGCGCTGTTCGGCACCTTCCTGTTCACCCTGCTTATGCTCACCGGCGTGCAGCGCACCAGCGTGGTGGCCGCAGGCGTGATCACCAGCACAATTCCCGCCGTGGTGGCCCTGTTCGCCTGGATCTTCCTGCGCGAGCGCCCCGACGCTCGCGCCCTGCTGTCGATCGTGCTGGCGATCGTCGGCGTGGTGGCGATCAACCTGGCCAACGGCCGTGTCGAGAGCGCCGCGCCCGCAGCCGGCAACTCGCTGGTGGGCAACCTGCTGATCCTCGGCGCGGTGTGCTGCGAATCCTTCTACGTGATCCTCTCGCGGCGCCTGACCGAGACGCTGCGCCCGCTCGACATCTGCGCCTACACGCACCTGTTCGGCATGCTGCTGATGCTGCCGCTCGGCCTGCTCGCGCTGCCGCACTTCGACTACGCGGCGGTGCCGGCCGGCACCTGGGCGCTGGTGGTCTGGTACGCGCTATCGGCCAGCATCTTCTCGTTCTGCCTGTGGATGATCGGCATCCGCCATGTGCCGGGGAGCCTGGCCGGCGTGTTCAGCGCGGTGCTGCCGATCGCGGCGGCCGTCTACGGCATCGCTTTCCTCGGCGAGCGCCCCACGCTCGCGCACGGCCTCGCGCTGGCCTGCGTGGTGACCGGCATCCTGCTGGCGAGCCTGAAGCCGCGAGGCGGGCAGACCGGCGGCCCGGGCGCGAACGGGGCGCCCCAAGCGGGTCGCCCCCGTCTTGCCCCTTCCTGCCTCCTTCGGCGCTTCCCGCGCACCTCTCGTACCTGCCGCCCCGGCCCGGCCCCTGCCCGCCTCACGAGCCGGCCCCGCCCGGGCACCGCCTCGGCGGCGGGCACGTTACAATATCGCGTTTTTTTTCAGATTCGCCTCACCCACGATACCCGCGCCCACCCAGAGGCCGCTCGACCATGTCCGCTCGCCCGACCGATCCGCACGTCCGCCGCAAGATGAAGCCGCTCCCGTCCCTCATTTTCATGAGCCGCTGGCTGCAGGTTCCGCTCTATCTCGGCCTGATCGTGGCGCAGGCGGTCTATGTGTTCCTGTTCCTGAAGGAAGTCTGGCACCTGGCCACGCACGCCACCTCGCTCGACGAGACCAACAGCATGCTGGCCATGCTCGGCCTGATCGACGTGGTGATGATCTCGAACCTGCTGATCATGGTGATCGTGGGCGGCTACGAGACCTTCGTGTCGAAGCTCGGCGTCGAGGGCCATCCCGACGAGCCCGAATGGCTCGACCACGTCAACGCGGGGGTGCTGAAGGTCAAGCTGTCGATGGCGCTGATCAGCATCTCCTCGATCCACCTGCTCAAGACCTTCATCAATCCCGACCAGCATTCCGAACACGCGATCATGTGGCAGGTGCTGATCCACCTGTCCTTCCTGGTGTCGGCGCTGGTGATGGCCTGGATCGATCGCCTGACCACCCAGACCCACCCCAAGCATTTCGAGGAGGCTGCCCACGCGCCTCGCGAAGCGGCCTGAGCGCCGCGCGGCGAGCCGGCAGCAGACCGGCCGCCGCAACCGTTTCGAGTTTCATCACCAATAGTCCCCACTGAGTCACAGCCATGACCGTCATCAAGCAGGAAGACCTGATCCAGAGCGTCGCGGATTCGCTCCAGTACATCAGCTACTACCATCCGCTCGACTACATCGAGGCCCTCGGCCGCGCCTACGAGGCCGAGCAGAGCCCGGCCGCCAAGGACGCGATCGCGCAGATCCTGACCAACAGCCGGATGTGCGCGGAAGGCCGCCGGCCGATCTGCCAGGACACCGGGATCGTCACGATCTTCGTGAAGGTCGGCATGGACGTGCGCTGGGAAGGCGCCACCATGAGCCTGACCGACATGATCAACGAGGGTGTGCGCTGCGGCTACACGCACCCCGACAACGTGCTGCGCGCCTCGATCGTCAATCCGCCCGAGGGTGCCCGCAAGAACACCAAGGACAACACGCCGGCCGTGATCCACTACGAGATCGTGCTGGGCGACAAGGTGGACGTGCAGGTCGCGGCGAAGGGCGGCGGCTCGGAGAACAAGTCGAAGTTCGTGATGCTGAACCCGTCCGACTCGATCGTCGACTGGGTGCTCAAGACCGTGCCGACCATGGGCGCCGGCTGGTGCCCGCCGGGCATGCTCGGCATCGGCATCGGCGGCACCGCCGAGAAGGCGATGCTGATGGCCAAGGAATCGCTGATGGAGTCGATCGACATCCAGGACGTGATCAAGCGCGGCCCCAAGGACTGGGCCGAGGAACTGCGCGTCGAGCTCTACGAGAAGGTCAACGCGCTCGGCATCGGCGCGCAGGGCCTGGGCGGCCTGGCCACCGTGCTCGACGTCAAGATCATGGCGGCGCCGACCCACGCGGCCTCCAAGCCGGTGGCGATGATCCCGAACTGCGCGGCCACCCGCCATGCGCACTTCACCCTGGACGGCTCGGGCGTGGCGCGCCTGGACCCGCCGTCGCTGGACGCCTGGCCGAAGGTCAACTGGGAGCCTAACACCGAGACCAGCAAGCGCGTCGACCTGAACACGCTCACGCCGGAGGAAGTGGCCGCCTGGACGCCGGGCCAGACGCTGCTGCTGTCTGGCAAGGTGCTGACCGGGCGCGACGCCGCGCACAAGCGCATCGCCGACATGCTGGCCAAGGGCGAGAGCCTGCCGGTGGACTTCAGAAACCGCGTGATCTACTACGTCGGCCCGGTCGATCCGGTGCGCGACGAGGCGGTCGGCCCGGCGGGCCCGACCACCGCCACCCGCATGGACAAGTTCACCGAGACCATGCTGGCCCAGACCGGCCTAATCTCGATGGTCGGCAAGGCCGAGCGCGGCCCGGTGGCGATCGAGGCGATCAAGAAGCACAAGGCGGCCTACCTGATGGCGGTGGGCGGTGCGGCCTACCTGGTGTCCAAGGCGATCCGCAGCGCCAAGGTCATCGCCTTCGAGGACCTCGGCATGGAAGCGATCTACGAGTTCGACGTGGTCGACATGCCGGTGACGGTGGCGGTCGATTCCTCGGGCATTTCGGTGCACCAGACCGGGCCGAAGGAATGGCAGGCGAAGATCGGAAAAATCCCGGTCGCCACTGCCTGAATCGGTAGTAAACGAGAATGATTTTCAGGCCGGATTCCAATCCGGCCTGATTTATTTTTAATCCTTCTCATTATCCAAAAATATTCAAATATTCAGTCGTTTAGGGCTTGGCTTTTGTGGTTCCAGCGTTTATCTTTCGTCTCCGTAACCCTATGTAACGAAGGAAGGAACGACCATGCAAGGCGACAAGAAAGTCATCGAGTTTCTCAACGCTCAGTTGAAGAATGAATTGACCGCGATTAACCAGTATTTCCTGCATGCGCGCATGTATCGTCACTGGGGTCTCGAGAAGCTCGGCAAGCACGAATACGACGAGTCGATCGGCGAGATGAAGCACGCCGACTGGCTGATCGAACGGATTTTCATGCTCGACGGTCTGCCCAACCTGCAGGACCTGCACAAGCTGCTGGTCGGCGAGGAAACCGAAGAGATCCTGAAGTGCGACCTGAAGCTGGAATACATCTCGCAGGGCACCTGCAAGGACGCGATCGCCTACTGCGAATCGGTGCGCGACTACGTTTCCCGCGAGCTGTTCCAGAAGATCCTCGACGACACCGAGGAACACATCGACTGGCTCGAGACGCAGATCGACCTGGTCGGCAAGATCGGCATCCAGAATTACCAGCAGTCGATGATGGGCTCGCCGAGCTGAGCACCGCATCGTAATATGGCGGATCGTCATCCGCCGCTTCACCCCTACATGTCCAGCCCGCCCGACTTCGCGTCAGAAGAATCCACCACCGCCGCGCCGGTCGGCATCTTCGATTTCGGGCTGGGCGGTCTCTCGGTACTGCGCGCCCTACGCGCGCAGCTCCCCGAGGAATCCTTCGTCTACGTCGCCGATTCGCGCCATGCACCTTATGGCGAGCGCGACGACGCCTTCATCATCGAACGCACGCTGGCGATCGGCGAATGGTTCGCCGCGCGCGGCGCCAAGGCGCTGGTGGTGGCCTGCAACACGGCCACCGCGCAGTCGATCGCCGTGGTGCGCGAAACACTCGCGATTCCGCTGGTGGGCGTCGAGCCCGGCATCAAGCCGGCCACGCTGAGCTCGCGCAGCCGCGTCGCCGGCGTGCTGGCCACGGCCGCCACGCTGCGCAGCGCCCGCTTCGAATCGCTGATCGAACGCTACGCGGCCGACTGCCGCTTTCTGCGCCAGCCCGGCCACGGGCTGGTGGAGGCGATCGAGCGCGGCGATACCGGTTCGCCCGCGCTGCGCGCCCTGCTCACCGGCTATCTCGAGCCGATGCTGCCCGCCGGAGCCGACACGCTGGTGCTCGGCTGCACCCACTACCCCTTCCTCGACGCGACGATCCACAAACTGACGCAAGATCTCGCCGCGCTGCGCCGACACCGCCCTGGCCGGCCTGAGCCCGCCCGCCGGCGCCTTGCCACAGCGCCATGGCGTTTTTGCCAATCCCCTGCTAAGCACCTGGATTTGTTACAAAAAACTGCGGAGCAGGCTTGCCAAGGCGCGCGAATATAATGATAATAATTCGCATTAACGTTAGCTATCGCGCTCATCATGATCGTCTGCGTGTGCAAGTCCGTGTCCGACCGAAAGATCCGTGCCTCGCTGGCGGAAGGCGTCGTCTCGTTCGACGAGCTGCAGTTCGAGCTCGGCGTCGCCAACTGCTGCGGCAAGTGCGAGGAATCGGTTCGCGAGCTGATGGCCGAGCACGGCATCTGCGAAAGCCACTGCGGCGTCGCCTCGCACACGCAAGCGGTGCCCGTGGTGTTCTACGAACGCAAGGCAGCCTGAGCACCGGCAGCAACGCTATCGCGCGCGGCCCCGCTGTTCCCGGCCGCGCCTTTGTTTGACCTTTCCGTCAGCGAGCCTGCAAATCGCTAGCCAGCGGCCACCCCCCAAGGAGCTGTGATGGAATTGCTGATCGGCTTCGTAACCACCCTGTGCATTTCCCTGCTGATTTTCCGCAAGTAATGCACGACCTCGCGGTCGGCGCGCCACGCGCCGCCGCCTAGACTGGCAGACATGCAGGCCTCGACTTCCATCCCGACCGGACCCGCTCCGGTCGCCCCCCGTTTCAATCGCCGTCTCATCACTGCGGCTGTCATCGTGGTCGTCGGCCATGCGGCGCTGATCATCGTGGCGCTGCTGATGCCGCCCAAGGAGTTGCCGCAGCCCAGGCTCGAGTCGACCATGACCGTGCAGCTGATCTCGCAGCCGGCGCCCACGCCTGTGGCAGTCGAATCGAAATCCACCCCGCAGCCGCCCAGGCCAGTGGACAAGCCGAAGGTGGTGCCCAAGCCGGTGCTCAAGCCCAAGCCGACCCCGCTGCCGGTTGCGACCGCGCCGTCGGAGCATGCCATCGAGGCACCGGAGCCGACGCCGGCACCGCCCGCGCCTGCGGCACCGTCCACTCCGGCCGCGCCGCCCGCCCTGCGGCCGACGCTGGCGATCGCCGCCCCCGCAGCCGGGCCGAAGATCTCATGCCAGATCATCGAGCCGACCTATCCCACGCTGTCGCAGCGGCGCGGCGAAACCGGTGCCGTCAGCATCTATTTCGAGGTCAGCGTCGGCGGCCAGATCGAGAAGGTGCAACTCACCAAGAGCAGCGACTTCCCGCGCCTGGATGCGGCCGCGCTCGACGCCATCAACGCCTCGTCCTGCAAGCCCTATATCGAGAACGGCCAGCCGGTACGCGCCCGTTACACTCAGGTCATGAAGTTCAATCTCGACGGCGAATGATCGCCTCCGAACCCCGATTCAGTCTCACCGGATTCAAACAAAGGAAAGGAAATGGAAAGCTACGGTATCGCGCACGTCTGGGCGCAAGGTGATTTCGTGACGCGCTTCATCGCGATCGCGCTGCTCATCATGTCGGTCCTCTCCTGGCTCGTGATCGTCGTCAAGGGCTGGAACGTGATGCGCCTCGGCCGCCTGATGAAGAACGTCGAGCAATCGTTCTGGCATTCGGACGAATTCGACAAGGGCGTGCAGAAGCTGCGCGACGCCTCGCCGACCACCCAGGACAACCCCTTCCTCGCGCTCGCGCTGGCCGGCCAGGAAGCGGCCGAGCACCATCAGCAGACGCAGCCGCACCTGCACGACCGCATGGACGTGTCGGACTGGGTCACGCGCTGCCTGAAGGACACCATGGACGACGGCGTCGCGCGCATGCAGAGCGGCCTGGCGATCCTCGCCTCGATCGGCAGCACGGCGCCCTTCGTCGGCCTGTTCGGCACGGTGTGGGGCATCTATCACGCGCTGCTGGTGATCGGCGCGACCGACCAGACCTCGATCGACCAGGTCGCGGGCCCGGTCGGCGAATCGCTGATCATGACCGCCTTCGGCCTGTTCGTGGCGATTCCTGCGGTGCTCGGCTACAACGCACTGACGCGCGCCAACAAGGGCATCGTCACCAAGCTGCGTCGCTTCGCACACGGCCTGCACGCCTACTTCGTGACCGGCTCGAGCCTGGCCTCGGCGAAGAAGCGCGATTCGATCCGCCTCGCCACCACGCGCGCGAACTGAACGAGGTCACGTCATGGCAATGAATTCCTCGTTCGGCGACGACGATGGCCTGATGAACGAGATCAACATGACGCCGCTGGTCGACGTCATGCTGGTGCTGCTGATCATCTTCCTCGTCACGCTTCCCGCCATCCATCACGTGGTCAAGATCGACCTGCCGCACGCCAGCAGCCAGAAGGTCGAGGACAAGCCCAAGACCATCGACCTGGCGATCCAGGGCGACGGCACGATCATGTGGAACGATCAGGCCGTCAGCCAGAGCGAGCTGGAGGCGAAGATCGCCGATGCCGCCCGCATCGATCCGCAGCCGGAGCTGCATATCCGCGCCGATCGCAAGATCGCCTACGAGCACGTGGCCGAGGTGATGTCGGCCGCGCAGGCCGGCGGCCTGACCAAGCTCGGCTTCGTGACCGAGGCGAGGAAGTAGGCGAGATTCCCAAGCACTGCGAATCAATCGCTTCGCGGCGTTTTCCTCGCGCCAAAGTAAAAGGCCTTCATCGCAGGATGAAGGCCTTTTTTGATGGTAAGCGGTCAGCGAACCCGCCCCTTGCGCTTCGGCGGCTGATAGGCTAGCGCTTACGCCTGCGGCTTGCGGACGGGCTTGCCGAGTTTCCAGGACAGCCGTGCTTCGTAGTCGTCGGCCG
>JAYFRU010000089.1:0-9749 GCA_040946965.1 Burkholderia sp.
GACTCTTGTGGATGTATTCGCTCATCCCCCAAAGTCTACGCCGCAAGCGGCGGGGAATAGGACCCGAAGAGATTGAATTCCTATGAGGTACGCCGACCGGATGCGGCCGACCTGTCGCCCGGCCAAGTGATCTGCGCCTATCCAAGTCGCGACAGCCGCTGCCCATCCCGCGCGTAGCCGTGGCAGGCATAGAAACGATGCGCATCGGCGCGGTGATCGCCGCTCGTCACCTCCGTCTTCACGCAGCCGGCCGTCTCGAACCAGGCAGCAGCGGCCGCCA
The DNA here is from genome assembly GCA_040946965.1 of Burkholderia sp. Classification (GTDB taxonomy): domain Bacteria; phylum Pseudomonadota; class Gammaproteobacteria; order Burkholderiales; family Burkholderiaceae; genus Burkholderia. The sequence goes on from JAYFRU010000089.1 coordinate 281, forward strand.
TCAGCGCCGCGCCGATGCCGCGCGAGCGCCGGCCCTGGTCGACTACCAGACTCGTGATGCGGCCCAGCCGCCCCTCGGCATGAAACAGCGGCAGCGCATGCAGGCTGATGCAGCCGGCCACCTCGCCGTCGATCGCCGCCACCAGCACCGCGTCGGCCGCACTCCCGGCCAAGGCCACGAGCTTGCCGTGGACCAGCGCCGGGCCGGCCTCGTAACCGAGTTGATGCAAAAGCGCCGAGATGGCCGGCGCATCGGCCGGCCGCGCCTCGCGGATCGCCACGGCCGGCACGCCGCTCATGCGCCGGCGTCGGCGTCGATCGAGAGCTCGGCCGCCACCGCCACGATCCGCGCGCGATGCACCGCCTCGCGGATCCCTTCCGGATTGCCGCGCAGACCGGCCGCCACCTGGCCGGCGTCCATCGAGCGCGCGGCCAGCAGCGCGCGCCGCAGGCGCTCGGCCTGCGGATAGGGCTGCGCCTCGAGGCCGAGCCGCCCGCGCGCATTCGATTCGCAGGCCTGCAACATCTCGGCGAAGCGGCCGGGCTTGCGCAGCGCGTCGGCACGCTCCAGCAAGCGCACCAGCGCGGCCGCGCCCATCTTCATCACCTGGTGCAGGTTGCCGTGCTCGCGCGCCACCAGCAGGGCCAGGTCGCGGCACTCGTTGGGCACGCGCAGCCGCTCGCTCAAGGGCTTGAGCAGCTCGACGCTGCGGCCCTCATGCCCGATATGGCGCGGCAGCACGTGCTCGGGCGTGGTGGCCTTGCCGAGATCGTGGGTCAGCGCGGCGAAGCGCACCGGCAGCGTGTAGCCGTGCCGGGCCGCGTAGTCGACCACCATCATCACGTGCACGCCGGCATCCACCTCGGGATGGTAGTCGGCGCGCTGCGGCACGCCGAACAGCGCGTCGACCTCGGGCAGGATGCGCGCCAGCGCCCCGCACTCGCGCAGCACCTCGAACATCCGGGAGGGTTTGGCCTCCATCAGCCCGCGCGAGAGCTCCTGCCAGACGCGCTCGGGCACCAGCGCATCGACCTCGCCGGCCGTCACCATCTCGCGTATTAGCGCGAGCGTCTCGGGCGCGACCGTGAAATCGGCGAAACGGGCCGCGAAGCGCGCGATCCGCAGGATCCGCACCGGATCCTCGACGAAGGCCGGGCCGACGTGGCGAAATCGCTTCGCGGCCAGGTCCGCGCGGCCATCGAAGGGATCCACCACCGGACCGACTAGGCTGCCGTCGGGGCTTAGCTCGCGCGCCATCGCATTGATGCTCAGGTCGCGGCGTGCCAGGTCCTCCTTGAGCGTGACGTCGGGCGCGAAATAGAACTGGAAGCCGTGATAACCGGCTGCGGTCTTGCGCTCGGTGCGCGCCAGCGCGTATTCCTCGTGCGTGCGCGGATGCAGGAACACCGGGAAATCCTTGCCGACCGGGCGGTAGCCCTGGGCGGCCAGTTGTTCGGGCGTCGCGCCGACCACCACGTAGTCGCGATCCTGGACCGGCACGCCGAGCAGTTCGTCGCGGATCGCGCCGCCCACTGCATAGATCTTCATGACCCCACCTCCTTGCCGCAGCGCGCGGCACCGGGCCGCCACCGCATTCCTTGCCTCATCGTCGCTCAGTGATCGAACACGCGCGTCTCGTGCCGAGCCTCGTCGGCCCAGGCCGCTACCGCCGGCACCGCGAGCATGCGCTCGACATAGCCCGCCGCGACCTCGGACAGGGGCGGCGCATAGGTGACGAAACGCATCACCACGGGCGCGTACATCGCATCGGCGATGGTGAAGGTGCCGAACAGGAACGGGCCGCCCGAGGCGGCCAGGCAGTCGCGCCACAGCGCGTCGATGCGCGTCACGTCGGCCAGCGCCGCCGGCGAGATCTCGCGGCCCGGCAAGGTGGCGCGGATATCGAGCGGCATCTCGGCGCGCAGCGCGACGAAACCGGCATGCAACTCGGCCGAGACGCTGCGCGCGCGAGCTCGCGCGGCCGGCTCGGCCGGCCACATGGGCCGCTCCGGATGACGCTCGGCCAGGGTCTCGGCGATCGCCAGCGAATCCCAGATCGCCAGGCCCTCGTCGTCGATCAGGCAGGGCACATTGCCCGAGGGCGACATCGCGTGGATCCGCGCGCACGTCTCGGGCGTGCGCAGCTCGATCAGCGTCTCGTCGAAGGGGATCCCGAAGTGCCGCATCAGCACCCAGGGCCGCATCGACCAGGAGGAATAGCTCTTGTCGCCAATGATCAATTGCATGCTCGAACCTTGCTGCTTCATCAAAATAAGTGAATCGGGGCGCTGCCTTGCCGCGTCGCGCTCAGCGACGCACGCGCCAGGCATCGTGGCGCGTGCCGCCGGCGCCGAGGTAGGACGGCGCGACGCCCTCGATGCTGGCCGGCCGGATCCCCAGCTCGGGCGCGAGCGGGCCGCTCGTCAGGTTGGGCACGCGCATCGAATCGAGGTTGTCGCGCGTGATCAGCGGCTCGCCGGGGAGGCACTCGAACAGGCGCGCCTGCAACCGTGCCAGCGCGTCGGGCAGGCGCAGGATGCGTGCCTCGCGACCGACCAGCACGCCGCAGTAGCGCACCAGTTGCTCGAGCGTGTAGACCTTCGGGCCGCCCAGCTCGTAGGTCTTACCACGGGCCTCGCGCAGCCCGCAGACGCGGCTCAGCGCCTGCGCGACATCGCCGACGTAGACCGGCTGGAACCTCGCGTCGGGCATCGCCAGCGGCAGCACCGGCAGGCTGCGCTGCAGCCGCGCGAAGGTGCTCAGGAACGCGTCGCCGAGGCCGAACACCACCGAAGGCCGCAGCACCGTGACCGCCAGCGCGCCGCCCGAGGCGGCCGCTGCCGCGTGCAGCACGGCCTCGCCGTCGCCCTTGGAACGCTGGTACATGCTCGGCCCGCGCGAATCGGCACCGAGCGCGCTGACCTGCACCAGCTGACCGACGCCGGCCTCGACGCAGGCTGCGGCCAGCGCCGCCGGCAGCGCCACGTGGGCCTGCCGGAAACCTTCGCCGTAAGGCTTGCCGTGCCCGCCGTGCAGCGTCCCGACCAGGTTGACGGCCACCTGCGCGCCGGCCACGAAGCGCGCCAGACTGCGGGCATCGAAGCCGTCCAGCTCGACGATCTCGACCGGCAACATGGCGAGATGGCGCGCATGCTCGCGCCGCCGCGCGGCGATCCGCACCGGGTGGCCGGCGCGGACCAGGTTCGCGACCAGGCGGGCGCCGATGAAGCCGGTACCGCCGATCAGGACGAGGGGCAGTCGATCCATGGGCGAGCCTCCGTCAGCTGTCGACTGCGGGCCGCGACGATCGGGCTGCCGGGTGCCGTGCCTCGACTGCGGGAGCGCGCGCGGGAAACGACTCGCGGGCCGCCTTCCTGCCGCGGTCCGCGCGAAACATGGCGCCCGGCTCGACCCGGCGGGCGGGCCGGCCCCGGCACCCGGCTCAGGGCGAGACGAAACCGAGCCGTGCCTTCAGCGACTGCGGCTTGCCCTCGAACAGCGCCGCGTAATAGGTGGTGTTCGACAGCACGTTCTTCACGTAGTCGCGTGTCTCGTTGAAGGGGATGGTCTCGGCGAAGATCGCGCCCTCGACCGGCTGCGTCAGCACCTGCCGCCACTGGCGCTGGCGGCCCGGCCCGGCGTTGTAGCCGGCCGTGGCCAGCACCGCCGAATCGTCGAACTTCTGGTAGATGTCGGACAGGTACCAGGTGCCGAGCTGGATATTGGTGTCGATGTCATGCATCTGCGCACGCGAGATGCCGCTCATGCCGAGCTTCTTGGCCACCAGTTGCGCGGTGGCCGGCATCAGCTGCATCAGGCCGCCGGCGCCCGCCGAGGAACGCGCATTGGTGATGAAGCGCGACTCCTGGCGGATCAGGCCATAGGCCCATTCGATATCCAGGCCGTTGGTGGCCGCGTAGCGCTCCACGATCGGCCGGTACGGCGAGGGATAGCGCAGCGTGAAGTCGTGCATCGCGGTGGTGCGATCGGCCGCGTTGACGGTGCGGTCGAGCATGTCGATGCGCTTGGCGTATTCGGCCACGGCCAGCAGCTGGCGATCGGTCATGCCGCGCAGCGGCCAGTTCCATTCGCGGTTGCCTTCCAGGCGCAGGTTCAGCGCGTAGAAACGGCGCGCCATCGCGAAGCCGGGCACCTGGCTCATCGCGTCGACCTCGGCGTCGCTGACGGTGGTGCGCGGCGGGATCACGGTCTTCTGGCCCAGTTCCTCGGCGGCCAGCTGGCCGTAGAAATCGAAGCGGCCCGCCACCTGCTCGAAGTCGCAGCTCGCGCCGCCGGCCTGCTTCAGGGCACGGCCATGCCAGTAGAGCCAGGCCGGCTGGGCGCGCAGATCGTCGGGCATCTGGTCGATGGCCCAGCGCACCGAAGGCCAGTCGCCGGCCAGCAGGGCGGCGCGCACGCGCCATTCGTAGCCGGGCACCGACAGCGGCGCGCCGCCCGACTGCCGGTAGTACTGCAGCGCCAGCGGCGAACGCTTGATCGCGGCCTGCATGCCGATCTCGCCCCAGGCGATCGCCTGCTCGAACTTGGAGAACTGGGTGAGCGTGCCCATCATGCCGGCTGCCTGGTCGGGATCGTTGCGCGCCATGCGCGTGATCGCGATCAGCGCCAGCTGGCGCGAGACGGCATCGCTGCCGACACCGCGCGCGAGAAACAGCGGCGGCGCACCGGTGGCCTGGTCGAAGGCGACCGGGCGCGGGCCGAGCACGTCGGCGATCTTGCCGGCGGTGGTGGTGTAGTTCTGCTCGAAGGCCAGGCGCACCTGGGTCCAGACATCGTCGGACGAGAACTGCTGGTTGACCGCCAGCGCCGAGATCAGGTCGACGCAGGCATCGCCGTAGTTCTTCGGGTCGACCAGCAGGTGGCGCGCCATGTCGGCGACGTTCTCGCCGCGCGAGGCGCGCGACTCGAGCGAATAGCACTTCACCTGGGTGTCGTCGTCGAGCACGAAGCGCTTGTACTGATCCTCGAAGCCGCGCCAGTCGTGACGAGCGCCCAGCACCAGCAGGTAGTCGTTGCGCATGCGGTCGGCGATCGCCTGGCCGTCATAGCGCTGCAGGAAGGACAGCACCGGCGCGTCAGGGGCGTCGATGCGCGCCTTGCCCGAACTGTCGAACAACTGCGGCTTGATCTGGAAATACTCGAGATAGGAGGGCGCCGGATAATTCGGGATCATCGCCGTGAGCTGCGCGGCGCGGGCAGGGTTGTTGGCACGCGCGGCCTCGCGCAGCTGGACGAAGACCTGATCGTCGTTCGACGTGACGTCGTCGACGGGTTGAGCGGCACACGCGGCGGCGCCCGCTGCCAGTACGACCGCCGACAGCGTCAGGGCGGCCGCGCGATATACTCGGACGAGGCTGGTAGACATCGTTTTTCATGGAGCACGAAGTGTGCGAAAGCATAGCACGCCCCCCGTCGCCAATTGCAAGCAGGCGCTGCGCGAAACGCTCGCGCCGCTGCGTCGCGCGGCGAGCGGCGAGGCGGCCGCGAATGGCGCGCTGGCGCGCCGGATTCTCGAGCTGCTCGGCCAGCATCCGCTGCTCACGGTGGGCTTCTACTGGCCACTGCCGGGCGAATTCGACGCACGCGACACGATCGCCGAATGGCTCGCCGACGACCACCGCCGCCGTGCCGCGCTGCCGGTGATCGCCGAGCCCTACACGCCGCTGTCGTTTCGCCGCTGGAGCCCGGACGCGCCGATGCGCACCGGTCATCACCGGATCCCCGAGCCGGCCGAGGGCGAGGCGCTGGTGCCGGACCTGCTGCTGATCCCCTGCGTCGGCTTCGACCAGCAGGGTTTCCGGCTCGGCTACGGCGGCGGTTATTACGATCGCACGCTGGCGGCCTGGGCCGACGAGGCGTTGCCGGTGACGATCGGCGTCGCCTACGAAGTGTCGGCGCTCGACGCGCTACCGCGCGAATCGCACGACCGGCCGCTCGACTGGATCGTCACCGAGCGCCACGCCTATCGTTCGGGCGCCACCGACTGAGCCGCGCCGCCGCGTTTTCCGTCGTTCCTTTTCCCGCCTACAGCGAAGCGGCCGCACGCGCGGCCGTGTCGTACAGCCCCGGGGCATTGCGCAGCAATTGCGCGGCCTCGCCGATCTGCCGGTTGATCAGCCCGCTCTCCTTGAGCGTCTCGATCAGGCAGCGCTCGCGCACCTCGCGATACTGCTCGCAGAGCGCGCGCCCGGCCGGCGTCACCGAGAACAGCACCTCCTTGCCCGACTTCTCGCCGCACACGTAGCCGCGCGCGGCGAGCTTCTTCAGCGCATAGGTAGCAACGTGCGTATCTCGATATGCAGGACGAAGCAGATGTCGGCGAGCTTCTTCTTGCGATCGCGATGGCCCACGTGGTGCAGCAGTGAAACCTCGATGGCGGTCATGTCCTTGGCGCCGGCCGCAGCCATGCAGCGAACCATCCAGCGATTGAACGCATTGCTCGCCATGATCAGCCCGTATTCAAGCTCGGACAGCTCGACGCTGGTCTCGGAGACGAGATGTTCGGACGACACGATCTGGGCGGGCGGGCGGGACGCTTTGTCTGGCACGGCAGGAACGATCGAGGACGAGGAATCGCCGCAGTGTACGCCAGAAGCACGCGATGGCCGCATTACACCCTCTTCTTATCGATAATTTATCGATAAATTATTGATGATGTATCATCCGCAGCAACCGATGCCCGTGAGCCGCCCATGACCGCTCCCCGTCTTTACCTGCTAGGCGACACCGCCGTCGTCTGCGAAGCGCCGCCGCCCGCCACGCTGGACTGCCAGCGCCGGATCTGGGCGGTCGCGGCAGCCGCTCGCGGCTGGCCGCAGGTGCTCGACGTGGTGCCCGGCATGAACAACCTGACCGTGGTGTTCGATCCGCTCGAGATCTCGGCCGCGCCGCTGCTGGCGCGGCTCGAGGCCGCCTGGCGCGAGGCCGATCCCGATGTCGCGCCGGGCCGCGAGGTCGAGATCCCGGTGGTCTACGGCGGCGAGGCCGGCCCCGATCTCGAGGCGGTCGCCGCGCATACCGGGCTGGCCGCGCGCGAGGTGGTCGAACGCCACGCGGCCGGCAGCTATATCGTGTTCTTCCTCGGCTTCCAGCCCGGCTTCGCCTATCTCGGCGGGCTCGAAGCGGCCCTGCACACGCCGCGCCGCACCGCGCCGCGCCTAGAGGTGCCGGCCGGCTCGGTCGGCATCGGCGGCGCGCAGACCGGCATCTACCCGGCCAGCGCGCCCGGCGGCTGGCAGTTGATCGGCCGCACCGCCCTGCCCCTGTTCGATCCCGCGCAGACTCCCCCCACCCTGCTGCAGCCGGGCGACCGCGTGCGCTTCACGGTGCGGGAGGTGCGGGCATCATGAGCCAGGGCTCCGCTTCCGCCGGCATCGAGGTGCTGCGCGCCGGGCCGCTGTCGACGATGCAGGACAGCGGCCGGCGCGGCTTTCGTCACCTGGGCGTGGCGCTCGGCGGCGCGCTCGACACGCTGGCGCTGGAGGTCGGCAACCGGCTGGTCGGCAACCGCCCCGAGGCGGCGTCCATCGAGATCACGCTCGGCCCCGCCAGCTTCCGCTTCCCGCGCGCCACGCGCATCGCGATCACCGGCACCGGCACCGGCACCGGCGCCGGCGCCACGCTCGACGGCCAGCGCGTGCATGCCTGGTGGAGCCTGCCGGTGGCGGCCGGCCAGACCCTGGTGCTGCGGGTCGCGCAGCACGGCATGCGCGGTTATCTGTGCGTGGCGGGCGGCATCGACGTGCTGCCGGTGCTCGGCTCGCGCAGCACCGATCTGGGCTCCCGCTTCGGCGGCCTGGGCGGTCGCGCGCTGCGCGACGGCGACCGCCTGCCGGTCGGCCCGCTCGGCGCCGACATGCCGGCCTGCCTGTCGCCCGAGGCGCAGGAATTCGGCGTCAAGGCGCCGGCCTGGTGCGCCTCGCTGATGCCGAGCGAGGCGTTGCCGCGCCGCGCGCGCCACCCGCATGCGCACGCATCCTGGCCGACCCCGGTGCGGGTCTTGCCGGGCCCGCAATACGGCACGTTCGCGAAGGCCTCGCAGCAGGCGCTGTGGAACGAGGAATGGCGCGTCACGCCCAACAGCAACCGGATGGGCTACCGCCTGGCGGGGCCGGCGCTGCGGCGCGAGGCGCGCGAGGACCTGCTCTCGCACGCGGTGCTGCCGGGCACCATCCAGGTACCGCCGAACGGCCAGCCGATCGTGCTGATGCACGACGCCCAGACCACCGGCGGATATCCGCAGATCGGCACGGTGATCCGCGCCGACCTCTGGAAGCTCGCCCAGGCGCGCCTGAACCTGCCGATCCGCTTCGTGCCCACCACCATCGAGGCGGCGCGCGCGGCACTCGCGGCCGAGCGCGCCTACCTGCGCCAGATCGACGTCGCGATCGCGCTGCGCGACGAAGCGCACCAGCGGCAGCGCCGCACGCCGTCGGCCGACACCCGGGCCGCCTGACGGCCCCCCTTCACCCCTCAGGACGAGAACATCATGGAAATCGATCTGAATGCCGATCTCGGCGAGGGCTGCGGCTCCGACGAGGCGCTCCTGGACTTCGTCACGTCGGCCAACATCGCCTGCGGCTGGCACACGGGCGGCGCGCAGGCGATGCGCGACTGCGTGCGCTGGTCGGTCGAGAAGAACGTCTCGATCGGCGCGCACCCGAGCTTCCACGACCCGGAGAACTTCGGGCGCAAAGAGATGGACCTGCCGGCGAGCGAGATCTACGCCGGCGTCCTCTATCAATTGGGTGCGCTATCTGCGATCGCACAAGCCGAGGGCGGCCGCATCGCCCACGTCAAGCCGCATGGCGCGCTCTACAACCAGGCCGCGCGCGACCCGCGCATCGCCGACGCGGTGGTGGCGGCGATCCACGACTTCGACCCGTCGGTGGCCGTGTTTGGCCTGGCCGGCAGCGGTTTCGTGGGCGCCACGCGGCGCCTGGGCCTGGCCGCCGTGGAGGAGGTGTTCGCCGATCGCGGCTACCGCGCCGACGGCTCGCTGGTGCCGCGCAGCGAGGCCGGCGCGCTGGTAGAGGACGAGCACGAGATGCTGGCGCGCATGCTGGAGATGGTGCGCGGCCGACGCGTGCGAGCGGTGACGGGCGAATGGGTGCCGCTCAATGCGCAGACGGTCTGCCTGCATGGCGACGGCCCGCACGCGCTGGCCTTCGCGCGGCGCATCCGCGATGCGCTGGAGCACGCGGGCGTGACGCTGACGGCACCGGGCGCGGCCCACGCCTGAACGCCCTGCGGCCCGGCGGTGGATCGGGCGTGACGCAGCCGCCTGCCGCGGCGATAGTCTCGCGGTCAATCAGGCCGCAAGAATCATAGTTAAGTATTGCTGGTAAACGTGTTTGAAGTTTGTTAACTTCGGTGAATCGCATACGCCGGAGCCGCGCATGCAGTGCGTCGTTGTACTGACTGAAGCCGAGGAGCAGACCTTGCAGCA
>JAYFRU010000090.1:0-9700 GCA_040946965.1 Burkholderia sp.
CTCATCAAGCAGGTGATGAGATCTATAACGCACGACGGCCGTTTCCGTTGTCATGATTTACGAATTACTCAATAACAGGTGCTAAACTGCCGCTCAGACGCAAAGCGTCGGCGCGACCCCAACTCAAGCGCGCCAGCCGGCCCCGGCGCCGGTACGCACAACAAGCTGAAAGGAAATTGCGATCATGATTACGTTCAAGAGCAAGGCGGCACAGGACCTCGACGTGCTGAAGGATTTCGCGGTGTATGTGCTCGGCATCGTCGGCAAGCCGCTGGGCGAGCGCGGTGTCATCACCCACGAGGAGCTGGACGGCGCGATCGCCCGCCTCGAGGCGGTGACCGACCAGGCGCGCCGCGCCAGCGCCGAGCACGGCAGCCACTTCCACGAAGAAGAAGTCGACCACGCCCATCACGAGGTCACGCCGAGCGTGGCGCAGCGCGTGGCCCCCTTCCTCGGCATGCTGCGCGCGGCCAAGGAGCAGAACGCCGACGTCCACTGGGGCTTCTGAGCCCCGGCAACCCCGGCAGTCTCGCCGCACGGCAAAAAGCCAGCTTCTCGAAGCGGGCTTTTTTGTGCCTCGGCGGAGCCTGACGGGCGCGGGGCCCATCGATTCCTCAGACGATTGTGGCCGCCGCCGGCTTCAGAGCAGCGGCGCCAGCGCGCGGCGGGCGTCCGCGTCCGACAGCGACATGCGGGCCGCGAAATCGGCCACCTGGTCGTCGCCGATCTTGCCGACCGAGAAATAGGTGCTTTCGGGATGCGCCAGGTAGAAGCCCGAGACGCTCGCGGCCGGCAGCATCGCCAGCGATTCGGTCACGCTCATGCCGATCTCCTCGGCGCGCAGCACGTCGAACATGGCGTGCTTGACGAGGTGGTCCGGGCAGGCCGGGTAGCCGGGCGCCGGGCGGATGCCGCAGTACTTCTCGGCGATCAGCGCCTCGTTGTCGAGCGTCTCGCCGGCCGCGTAGCCCCACAGTTCGCGCCGCACGCGCGCGTGCATGGCCTCGGCGAAGGCTTCCGCGAAGCGGTCGGCCAGGGCCTTGAGCATGATCGCGCTGTAGTCGTCGTGATCGGCCTCGAACTGCTTTTCCTTGGCGTCCACGCCCAGGCCCGCAGTGACCGCGAACAGGCCGATGTAGTCGACTACGCCCGAGTCCTTCGGCGCGATGAAGTCGGCCAGCGAGCGGTTCGGCCGCATCACGCCGTACACCACCGGGCGCTCGCTCTGCTGGCGCAGGTTGCTCCAACGCATCGCCACCTCGGTGCGCGTGTCGTCGGTGTAGATCTCGATGTCGTCGTCGCCCACAGTGTTGGCGGGCAGCAGCGAGAGCACGCCGTTGGCGGTCAGCCAGCGGCCCTGGATCATGCGCGAGAGCATCGACTTCGCGTCCGAGAACACGCGCCGCGCCGATTCGCCGACGATCTCGTCGTTGAGGATCGCCGGGTAGGGGCCGGCCAGGTCCCAGGTCTGGAAGAACGGGCCCCAGTCGATGTACTGGGCCAGCTCGGTCAGGTCGTAGTTCTTGAACACGCGGCGGCCGATGAACTTCGGCTTGACCGGCTGGTAGCCGCTCCAGTCGATCGGGGTCTTGTTGGCGCGCGCGGCGGCCAGCGTGACCATCGGCGTCTTCTTCTTGTTGGCGTGCTGGTCGCGGATCCGGTCGTACTCGCTCTTCAGGTCGTCGAGGTAGCGCGTGGCGCCCTCGTCCGAGAGCAGGCTGGAGGCCACCGATACCGAGCGCGAGGCGTCCGGCACGTAGACCACCGGGCCTTCGTAATGCGGCGCGATCTTCACGGCGGTATGCACGCGCGAGGTGGTCGCGCCACCGATCAGCAGCGGAATCTTCTTGACGCGGAAATAGTCGTCGCGCTGCATCTCCGCAGCGACGTAGGCCATCTCCTCCAGGCTCGGCGTGATCAGCCCGGACAGGCCGATGATGTCGGCGCCCTCGACCTTCGCCTTGGCGAGGATCTCGTTGCAGGGCACCATCACGCCCATGTTGACGACCTCGAAGTTGTTGCACTGGAGCACCACCGACACGATGTTCTTGCCGATGTCGTGCACGTCGCCCTTGACGGTGGCGATCACGATCTTGCCCTTGGCGCGCACGTCGCCGCCGGCCTCGGCCAGGCGCCGCTTCTCCTCTTCGATGAAGGGGATCAGGTGGGCCACCGCCTGCTTCATCACGCGCGCGGACTTCACCACCTGCGGCAGGAACATCTTGCCTTGGCCGAACAGGTCGCCGACCACGTTCATGCCGTCCATCAGCGGGCCTTCGATCACGTTGATCGGGCGTCCGCCGGCCGCGTCGATCGCGGCACGGGCTTCTTCGGTGTCCTCGACGATGAAGTTGGTGATGCCGTGCACCAGCGCGTGGGCCAGGCGCTTCTCGACCGGCTGGTTGCGCCACTCGAGGTTCTCTTCCTTCTTGGCCGCGCCGGTCTTGAATTTGTCGGCCACTTCCAGCAGCCGATCGGTGGAATCCTCGCGGCGGTTCAGGATCACGTCCTCGACGCGCTCGCGCAGCTCGGCGTCGAGCTCGGCGTACACGCCGAGCTGGCCGGCGTTGACGATGCCCATGTCCATGCCGGCTTGGATCGCGTGATACAGGAACACGGTGTGGATCGCCTCGCGCACCGGGTCGTTGCCGCGGAACGAGAAGGATACGTTCGACACGCCGCCGCTGATCTTCGCGTACGGCAGGTTCTGCTTGATCCAGCGCGTGGCGTTGATGAAGTCGACCGCGTAGTTGTTGTGCTCCTCGATGCCGGTGGCCACCGCGAAGATGTTCGGATCGAAGATGATGTCCTCGGGCGGGAAATCGCATTCCTCGACCAGGAACTTGTAGGAGCGCGTGCAGATCTCGACCTTGCGCTCGAAGGTGTCGGCCTGGCCATTCTCGTCGAAGGCCATCACCACCGCAGCCGCGCCGTAGCGGCGGATCAGCCGTGCGTGATGACGGAACGGCGCCTCGCCTTCCTTCAGCGAGATCGAGTTGACGATCGCCTTGCCCTGCACGCACTTGAGGCCGGCCTCGCTCACTTCCCACTTCGACGAGTCGATCATGATCGGCACGCGCGCGATGTCGGGCTCCGAGGCGATCAGGTTCAGGAAGCGGACCATGGCCGCCTTCGAATCGAGCATCGCCTCGTCCATGTTGATGTCGATCACCTGCGCGCCGTTCTCGACCTGCTGGCGGGCCACGGCCAGCGCCTCGTCGTACTGGCCGTTCAGGATCATCCGCGCGAAGGCCTTCGAGCCGGTCACGTTGGTGCGTTCGCCGACGTTGATGAACAGGGTGCCTTCGGTGACGTTGAACGGCTCGAGGCCGGACAGGCGCATGGTGTGATCGGTCATGGCGATGGGGTGCGTATCGAGTGGGGGGGGGGCGGCGCGGCGGTTCGCGGTTGGCTCGGGTATCAGGCGGCTTCGCTGTACTGCGAGGGCCAGCGGCGTGGCTTGACGTCGGCCAGGGCGCGGGCGATCTCGGCGATGTGCGCGGGCGTGGTGCCGCAGCAGCCGCCGGCCAGGTTCACCAGGCCGGCCTGCGCGAATTCCTTGAGCAGGCTCGAGGTCACGTCGGGGGTCTCGTCGAAGCCGGTTTCGGCCATCGGGTTCGGCAGGCCCGCGTTCGGGTAGCAGGACACGTAGGTGTCGCACAGCTTGGCCAGCTCGGCGATGTACGGGCGCATCAGCGTCGCGCCGAGCGCGCAGTTCAGGCCGAAGGTGAGCGGCCGGGCGTGGCGCAGCGAATTCCAGAAGGCCTCGACGGTCTGGCCCGAGAGGATCCGGCCCGAGGCGTCGGTGACGGTGCCCGAGATCATGATCGGCAGTATCTCGCCGGTGTCCTCGAACAGCTGGTCGAGCGCGAACAGCGCGGCCTTGGCATTGAGCGTGTCGAAGATGGTCTCGACCAAGAACAGGTCGACGCCGCCATCGAGCAGGGCCTTGGCCTGCTGGTAGTAGGCCTCGCGCAGCTCGTCGTAGGTGACGTTGCGTGCGCCGGGGTCGTTCACGTCGGGCGAGATGCTGGCGGTCTTCGGGGTCGGCCCGATCGCGCCGGCCACGAAGCGCGGCTTGTCGGGCGTCGAGTACTTGAGGGCCGACTCGCGCGCCAGACGTGCCGACTCGACGTTCATCTCGACCACCAGGTGTTCCATCTCGTAGTCGGCCTGCGCGACGGTGGTGGCGCCGAAGGTGTTGGTCTCGACGATGTCGGCGCCGGCCGCGAAGTACTGGTCGTGGATCTCGCGGATGGTGGCCGGCTGCGTGATCGACAGCAGCTCGTTGTTGCCCTTGATGTCGCGTGCGAAGTCGGCGAAGCGCTCGCCGCGATAGGCGGCCTCGTCGAACTTGTACTGCTGGATCATGGTGCCCATCGCGCCGTCGAGGATCAGGATCCGGCGCTCCAGCAGCGCGGGCAGGTCGGCGCCGCGCGTGTAGGACGTGGCGAGGGCGGAGCGGGCGGGCAGGGAGGTCGGCATGGCGGACGGACGGCGGGATCGGGGAAAGCGCTATTGTAGCGGGCACTGGGATGCCGCGCCGGGCTTCCCCGGTGCCCGGGCGATTTGTCATTGAAAACCCCCGCACGGCAGGCCGGGCGGGGGTTCGATCAGGAGGTGCCGGGGCAGGGGCCGGCCGGAGGCGAGCCGGCCAGCGAGTCGTCGCGCACCATCCTGGGGCAGGCGGCGCGCGACGGGCGGATCAGTGCAGGACCACCAGTTGAGTCATCAGGCTGTCGAATTGACCGAGGAATTCGTCCACCTCGTCCAGCGAGGGCTCGTCCTCGATCAGCTGCTTGACGTGCTCGCGGAAGCGCTCGGCCAACTCACCATCGATGAAGATCTCGCGCTGCGCATTCTTGTCCGCGATTTCGTAGCCACCGGAATTCATTGCGTGATGGCCGACCTGCGGGGCGAACTCGACGACGCAGTAGTTGGGGCTGTTGTAGATCATTTGCATGGCGGCACTCCTCTTTGCTGTGGCTGTCAGGCCGAATGCTCCGAAGGTGGGGCGGGCCTGGCCGGTTTCAAGGGGTTGGCGCTGCACGCCCACGTGGCTCAGGGCGCATCGGTTAGAGACCGATATCGATGAAACGTTTCCGATTTTCCTCCGGTGCACGCGCAGGGTTGTCAAACATTGTCAACACTGTGACGCAAGTTTACCGGGCTGTATGCAGCCCATGACGACAACAGGGAAACCTTCGCGAAATCGGTCGAAATTACCGCGCTGGCGAGGCCGCTTGTGGTGCCGATGCGACGGGCTCGCGGCTTCGGCCGCCGAGGCAGCTTGCGCGTTGTCCGAGGATAGCGGGGCGGAGCCGCCGCTCGCGCTGCTCGCGTCGGCGGCCGGTGCAGAGGCCGGAGCAGAGGTTGGTTCGGCCGGCGCGATGCTTGCATCCGCATCCATTGCGGCCGATTCGTCATACCCGAGCCTGCGGCTCGGCGCGCCGCGTCCCTGCCACAGCAATTCGATCTCCGAACCATTCGGCTCGGTCTGCACCAGGCGCACCGGCAGCCAGTCGAGCGAAGGCGCGAGCCAGATGTCGATGCGCCGCGTGTCGCCCTCGCGGCGCGGCAGGCGGCGGAAGTGGCGAGTCGCCAGCGAGCTGGTGGCGGTGCGGATCGTCTCGTCGCCGATCGTGACGATCGGCCAGGTCTCGCCGCTGTTGTTGTCGATCACCTGGAATTCGCGCGCGACGCCGGGACGATAGACGTCGGGCGCTCCATGCACCAGGCCCGACAACTGCATCAGCAGGCTGAAGCGATCCTGCGTGCTGTCGGCCAGCGACAGCGAGTTCGGCGTTCTGGTGAACACCACCTGTTTCGTCTGTCGATTGAAGATCGCGATGTCGGCGGGTTTGCGGCCGCGCTGCTCGGTGTAGCGGTCCGGCGCGATGCCGTAGGCGTCGAGGCGTCCCAGGCTCTCGTAGACGAAGGGGCCGACGAAGGGCACCGGGATCTCGATCAGCAGGCGGTAGCGATTGCCTTCGGTGATCCAGTGGATGGTTGCGGTGCCGTTCAGGTTGCCGTTGAAGTAGGCGCCGTAGCGCAGGTCGCCCGAGGGCGGCGCGATGAACTTCACGCCGCTGGCGGCGGCCGAGGCGGGCACGGCCGCGCTGGCCGCCGCGCTCGCGGATGCGCCGCCCTGGCCGCTGCCGGCCCCGGCAGCCGGCTCGGTGCCGGGCGGCACGGTGGCCGGGGCCGAGGGCGCGCTGCTGGTGAGCACCGGTGCTTCGCTGCGCGGCGTGGCCGGTGCGGCCGGAGTGGGTTTGGCCGCCGGCGCGGGCGAGGGCTTCGGCGCGGGTTTCGGTGCCGGCGTGGGTGCGCGCTCGATCGGCTGCGGCTTGAGCAGCTCGACCTGCACCGGCGTGTCGTCGCGCGCCTCGGGATTGGCCGGCGCGCGATATCCCGCGAACCACAGGCCGGCGATCAGATGCAGCACCAGCACCAGCGCGAGCGTCAGCCCCGCGCGCAGCACGTGGCGCGGCGAGAGGCGGGACGATTCGGGCGGCAGGGGCGAGGGCATCGAGCGACGGTGGTCCGGTGGGTTCAGGGTATGCGAGGCAAGGGGTCGATCGTCGGCGGGCGAAGCCCGCGCCCGCTTTGGCGCGATGCGACAGGTATCGGCTCATCGGCTGCGAGGCCCGGCTACGCGGGGCGGGAACAAGGCCGAGGCAGCAAGCTTCGTTCCGGCCATGGCGCTTCGGCTTCGCGTGGCGGCTCGCCGCTTCGGGTCCGGGCAAGCGGGTCGACACGGCCGGCGGCAGCGCCCAGCCCGTCCGACCCGATCGCGCGCCGAACGTTCGCGCGCGGCGTTCATGGCTCAGGTCTCAGGCCTCGCGCGGATCGGGACTGTAGCCGATTTCGTAGGACAGCTTGCGTGCCACGGCGCGCAGCGCGAGATCGATCTCGCCGCCCCAGGACACGTCGAAGCTGCCCTCGTGGCCCAGCGCGATCAGCCCGAGCGAGAGTTCGCCGAGCGCGTCGAACACCGGCATGCAAAAGGCGTGGATGCTCGGCAGCAGCATGCCCTCGACGCGGGCCGCCTGATGCTCGCGCACCTCGGCGAGCCGCGCCTCCACCTCGGCCGGCGTGCGCGGGCCGTCGCGCCGCGACGCGCGGCGCGCGTCGGCCAGCTCGCGTTCGAGCATCGCGGCGGTTTTGCCGCGCGGCAGGTAGGCGGCGAACAGCAGGCCGGTGGCCGAGCCGAGCAGGGGCATCACGTCGCCGAGCTTGAGCGAGGCCTTGGCGGGATGGTTCGATTCCATCCAGTGCACCACGGTCGGTCCCTGGTTGCCCCACACGGCGATGCCGAGCGTGAGGTCGAGTTCGTCGCGCAGCGCCGACAGCGCGAGCCGCGCGAGCTTCACGCCGTCGACGCGGGCCAGCCGCGCCAGGCCCATCTGCAGCGCGAAGCCGCCCAGCTCGTAGCGGCCCGAGACGGGGTCCTGCGCCACCACGCCGAGCCGCTGGAAGCTGACCAGGTAGCGGTGCGCCTTGGCCGGGCTCATCTGCGCGCGCTGGGCGAGATCGCGCAGCATCATCGCGCGCGGCTCCTCGGTGAGCACCTCGAGCAGACGAAAGCCGACCTCGATCGACTGGATGCCGGAGCGGACCTTTTCCTCGGCGGTATCGTCGGCGAGATCGTCGGTGTTGGCCATGGATGGAATGCGATAGGAAGGTGGCGGGCGATGCGGCGCGGCTCGCCGCGAGGCAGGCGCGGCGCCGGGGCTCGGGCGGCACGGGCTTCGCCGCGCGGATTCACCATCGTAAAATAGTTTCCCTCCATCGTCACTACACGGACTTCCCCTCCATGAAACTTGCTTCGCTGAAGGACGGCACGCGCGACGGCCAACTGATCGTGGTCTCGCGCGACCTGCAGACGGCCGCGATCGCCGAGACGGTCGCGCCGACGCTGCAGCGCGCGCTCGACGACTGGGCGTTCCACGCACCGCAGCTTCGCGAACTCTACGATGCGCTCAACCATAGCCGCGCGCGCCGCTCGTTCGCCTCCTCGGCGGCCGACTGCATGGCACCGCTGCCGCGTGCCTACCAGTGGGCGGACGGCTCGGCCTATCTCAACCACGTCGAGCTGGTGTGCCGCGCGCGCGGCGTCGAGATGCCGCCCGAGTTCCTCACCGATCCGCTGATGTACCAGGGCGGCAGCGACGATTTCCTCGGCCCGCAGGACGACATCGTCTGCGCCTCGGAAGACTGGGGCATCGATTTCGAGGCCGAGGTGGCGGTGGTGACGGGCGACGTGCCGATGGGCGCGAGCGCCGACGAGGCGCTGCGCGGCGTGCGGCTGGTGATGCTGGTCAACGACGTGTCGCTGCGCAACCTGATCCCGGCCGAGCTCTCGAAGGGCTTCGGCTTCTTCCAGGGCAAGCCCTCGACGGCCTTCTCGCCGCTGGCTGTGACGCCCGACGAGCTCGGCGAGAGCTGGCGCGGCGGGCGCCTGGACCGGCCGCTGCTGGTGAGCTGGAACGGCAAGCGGGTGGGCCAGCCCGAGGCCGGGGGCGACATGAACTTCCATTTCGGCCAGTTGATCGCGCACGCCGCGAAGACGCGCAACCTGCGCGCGGGCAGCACCGTCGGCTCGGGCACGGTGTCGAACCGCGATGCCAAGCGCGGCTACTGCTGCATCGCCGAGAAACGCTGCCTAGAGACCATCGAGCACGGCGCGCCGCAGACCGAATTCATGCGCTACGGCGATCGCGTCAAGATCGAGATGCTCGACGCGGCCGGCAAGTCGATCTTCGGCGCGATCGAACAGGCGGTGTCGCCGCTCGACGGCCAGGCCTGAGCGCGCGCGGCCGGCGGCCCGCGTGCCGGTTTGCCCCGGCCACGACGAGAACAACCAGGAGACAGACATGAGTGAGCGTGAATCCGCCGGGCTCCAGGCGTATGCCGGCTACCAGTCGCTGCGCCTCGCGCGCCATCCGCACGGCATCCTCGAGATCGTGATGAGCGGCGCGGGGGCCAATCGCAGCAGCCTGGCCACCGCCGATGCGCGCATGCATCGCGAACTGGCCGAGATCTGGCGCGACCTCGACCGCGATCCCGGGGTGCGCGTGGCGCTGATCCGCGGCGAGGGCAAGGGCTTCTCGGCCGGTGGCGATCTCGGCCTGGTCGAGCAGATGGCCGACGATTTCGAGGTCCGCACGCGGGTCTGGCACGAGGCGCGCGACCTGGTCTACAACCTGGTCAACTGCGGCAAGCCGGTGGTCTCGGCGATGCACGGGCCGGCGGTCGGCGCGGGGCTGGTGGCCGGGCTGCTGGCCGACGTCTCGAGCGCCGCGAGCACGGCGCGCATTATCGACGGCCATACGCGGCTCGGGGTGGCTGCCGGCGACCACGCGGCGATCGTCTGGCCGCTCCTGTGCGGCATGGCCAAGGCCAAGTACCACCTGCTGCTGTGCGAGCCGGTCAGCGGCGAGGAGGCCGAGCGCATCGGCCTGGTCTCGCCGGCGGTCGACGAGGCCGACCTGCTGCCGAAGGCCTTCGAGGTGGTCCAGCGGCTCGCAGAGCGCGAGCCGCTGGACCAAGTACGCGCTCAACAACTGGCTGCGCCTGGCCGGGCCGAGCTTCGACACCTCGCTGGCGCTCGAATTCATGGGCTTTATATGAACGCCTCCCGTTTGCGAAGGTTTTTCGTGTGTTCCGACTGCGACAGGATGGGTTGCAGCTTTATATC
>JAYFRU010000091.1:0-9655 GCA_040946965.1 Burkholderia sp.
ACGAAGAGTAGCTGCGCTTGAAGATCCTCACTTGCATGCTGCCTCGAATCTGAAAAATAGCGGTTTCCCATCACACTTTTCCGCGAAGACCCAAAAGACTATTTCCGCGATCGGCTGTACTGATGCAAAGCGATACCGACTGTCTGTCCTGTCCGAACAAAGGTAGTAGTCGCAAACAATTCGCCTGCCGCGCTTGTGGATAACCGAGACTTTTCCAGCAAAGTCAAGGCTCTGCGAGTGTCGCCAGGCGCGCTGGGCAAGGTCTGCGGCGCCGCGTTGTTTGTCGAATGAAAGCGTCGCGGCGATTCGACATGAGAGTGATTCACGGAATCACAGCGCGTTGATTCACTTATCCCTGTTTTACCCACAGGCATATTTGGATAACTTAGCTGTGCGATTTTCCGCTCTCGCTTAGAATGTCGGCTTTGTGATCGACGGCGCCGGATAGTGCTGCGCTCGCGCGCCGGTTCGTGGCGAATCCAGCCACGGTGAGCGGGCATCGGTTGCGCCGTTCCGGGCACTGCAGCTCGATCGCAGGACCGGACACGGATCTCCCCACAAAGGCCATCCGATGGAACCGAGGCCGGCAACAGCGAAAAGACTATGAGCGAAGGTGTTTACGGGAACGAGGCAGCGGGTCGTGTGACCCACAGCCTGTTGCGATTGAGTACGGCCATGCGGAACGAGGCATGGGATTGGGCGGAAGGCGCAGGCCTCACGCCGACGCAGGGTGAAATCCTGGTGCTGCTGCAGCAGCGCAAGGGCCCGATGCGGCTCGGTGAGATCGCTCGTGAAACCCAGCTCACTGCGGCGACCACCAGCGACGCGGTCAGCACGCTTGAAAGCAAGGGTCTCGTCGAAAAGCGCCGCGCGCTCGACGACGGTCGCGCGTTGGCGGTGCGCCTGAGCGCGCGCGGCCGGACCGCGGCCAAGAAGGCACTGCAGTGGCCGAACTTCCTGTCGAAGGCGGTCGGCGTGCTGGCGGGCGACGAACAGGGCGCCCTGTACCGCTCGCTGCTGAAGGTGCTGCGCGAGCTGCAGGTGGCGGGCCAGGCGCCCCAGCACCGCATGTGCGTCACCTGCAAGCACTTCCAACCCGGCAAGGCCGTCAAGAAGCCGCCGTATCGCTGCTCCCTGCTCGACCTGACGATGGCCGACAGCGACCTGCGCCTCGACTGCTCGGTGCACGAGGAAGCCGATGCGCTGACGCAGAAGAAGACCTGGAAGGTGTTCGCGCAGTTGTGATGACGCGCCGCGCGTGGCGTGCCAGACGGAGTTCGGTTGAATGAATGCAGAAGTCGTAGCAATCCGCCACGTGCACTTCGAGGACCTCGGCAGCTTCGAGCGCGTGCTCGGCCAGCGGGGCAGGCGAGTGCGTTATGTCGATGTCGGCACTTCGCGCGTCGAGGTGCTCGATGCCTGCGGCCCATCCTTGCTGGTGGTGCTGGGTGGCCCGATCAGCGCCTATGACGACGATCTCTACCCGAGCACGGCGCCCCTGGTCGAGCTGATCCGCACGCGGATCGACGCCGGCCTGCCGACCCTCGGGATCTGCCTGGGTGCCCAGCTGATCACCCGCGCGCTCGGCGCGCGCGTCTACCCGGGCAAGGTCAAGGAAATCGGCTGGGCGCCGCTGACGCTGACCGACGCGGGCCTTGCGTCGCCGCTGCGGCACCTGGCCGGGACCGAGACCTCGATGCTGCACTGGCATGGCGATACCTTCGACCTGCCGCCCGGCGCGATCCATCTCGCCTCCACCCCCGATTGCGCGCACCAGGCCTTCTCGTGGGGCCAGCATGTGCTGGGCCTGCAATGCCACCCGGAAGTCGCCACCGAGAGTTTCGAGGCCTGGCTGATCGGCCATGCCAACGAGATCGGCTCGGTGCCCGGCGTGGATGCGCGGCAGTTGCGCGCGGCCACGGCCCAGCACGGGCCGGTGCTGGAACCGGCCGCAGCGCGCATGTTCGGCAAATGGCTCGCCTCGGTGGGGCTCTGAGCCGGCCCGGCTGAACCGGCGGCGGCAGCCAATCTCGAAACGGCACGCATGGCGTGCCATTTTGCCTTGCCGTGCCGGTACGGGCATCCACCTCTTCATCCGGCACCTTCGCGTGCGTCTCCGGCGCCACCGCCCGGAGCCCGGGCACGCGCCAGCAGCCGCGCGGCACGCGTGCTAACCTCGTCCGCTCCCGTCCCCCTGTAGCGAGTCATTCCCGATGAGCGCCCTGTTTTCCCCCCTCGAGCTGTGTGAGCTCACGCTGCCGAACCGTATCGTCGTGTCGCCGATGTGCCAATACTCGGCCGAGCGCGGCGAGCCGACCGCCTGGCACACCATCCATCTCGGCCAGCTCGCCTTGTCGGGCGCCGCGATGCTCTGCACCGAGGTGGTCGCGGCCGAGCCCGACGGCCGCATCACGCCGGGCGATCTCGGTTTGTGGGACGACGCCACCGAAGCCGCCTACGTGCCGCTGCTGGCCGCGATCCGTAAGCATTCGCCGATTCGCCTCGCGATGCAGATCGGTCACGCGGGGCGCAAGGCCTCGAGCCGTGCGCCCTGGGAAGGCGGGTCGCTGATCGAGGTGGCCGACGGCGGCTGGCTGCCGCATGCACCGTCGGCCGTGCCGCACAAGGAAGGCGAGACGGCGCCGCTGGCGCTCGACACGGCCGGGCTGAACCGCCTGCGCCGCGCCTTCGAGGTCACCGCCAAGCGTGCCGCGCGGCTCGGCATTGATGCGCTGGAGCTGCATGCCGCGCACGGCTACCTGCTGCACCAATTCCTCTCGCCGCTGGCCAACCAGCGCGGCGACGAATACGGTGGCTCGCTCGAGAACCGCATGCGCTTCCCGCTCGAGATCTTCGAGATCGTGCGCGCCGCGTTTCCCGCAGACCGGCCGGTGGGCGTGCGTGTCTCGGCCACCGATTGGGTCGAGGGCGGCTGGACGCTCGACGAGACGATCGCCTTCGCGAAGGCGCTCAAGGCGCGCGGCTGCGACTGGATCGACGTGTCCTCGGGCGGCGTCTCGCCGCTGCAGAGGATCCCGCTTTCGGCCGGCTACCAGGTGCCGTTCGCGCGCGCGGTGCGGCATGCGGTGGAGCTGACCACCTTCGCGGTCGGCCTGATCACCGAGCCGGCGCAGGCCGAGAAGATCGTCGCCGAGGGCGATGCCGACGCGGTCGCGCTGGCTCGCGCGATGCTCTACGATCCACGCTGGCCGTGGCATGCGGCCGCCGAGCTCGGCGCGACCGTGACGGCGCCGCCGCAATACTGGCGCTCGCAGCCGCGCGACCAGAAGAACCTGTTCGGAGACATCTCGTTCGGCCAGCGCTGAGCGCGACCGCAGCAGGCCGGGTGGCGCCGCTGTCGCGAGGGAAGGGGTCTCGCGCGCCGGCACCGCATGTTTTTTGATGCCGCATCATGAGCGGTGCGACGCGCTCGCGTCGTTGCCAACCCACGTCGCTTCGCCTGATTGGTTGAGCGAAGCAAGGCCGAACGTGTAGCATTCGGTTGGCTCGTCACGGCGGCCTCGTCGCCGGGGCAGCCCCGATGCGCGAGCGAGCGCTTTCGCGCGTCGCGGGCAGACGGCGCCACGCCGGCGGCCGGTATCGCGCCATTCCATCGTCTTCACAAGGATTCATCGATGAGTTCACGCAGGATCGTGGTGCGCCGTTCCGGCGTTCACGGCAAGGGCGTATTCGCGGTCGCGCCGATCAGCGCAGGCGAGCGCGTGGTCGAATACAAGGGCGAGCGGATCTCCTGGAAGGAGGCGCTGCGCCGCCATCCGCACGATCCGAACGAGCCCAACCACACCTTCTATTTCGCGCTCGACGAGGGCGGCGTGATCGACGGCAAGGTCGACGGCAACAGCGCGCGCTGGATCAACCACTCCTGCGAGCCGAATTGCGAGGCCGAGGAAACTGCGGGGCGCGTGCATATCCACGCGCTGCGCGACATCGCGGCCGGCGAGGAGCTGTTCTACGACTACGGCCTGGTGATCGACGCGAAGCTGACCAAGGAGCTGAAGCGCGAGTACGCCTGCCATTGCGGGAGCGCGAGCTGCCGCAGCACGCTCCTGGCCGTCAAGGACGAAGACAAGAAGAAAAAGAAGAAGGCCAAGAAGGACGCCAAGTTGGGCAAGGGCGAGAAGGCAGGCAAGGCCGACAAGGCCTCGCGCAAGGAGAAGGGTAGCGACAAGGGCGCCAAGAAGAAGTAAGGGGCGCCGCATGACGGCGCCCGGGCGGCGCCATCATGCAGGCGCTGCCCGGGTGCTGATACGCTCAGGCGTGCAGCGTCGGGGATTCGGCGGCCTTCGGTGCCGCCTCGGCCGGCTTCGCGGTCAGCGGGATCCGCACGATGAAGCGCGAGCCGCCCTCGGGCGCATCGGCGTACGACACCGCGCCATCGTGCATCGCGATGATGTCGTGCACGATCGCCAGACCCAGGCCCGCGCCGGTTTCCACGCCATTGCCGCTTTGCGCGTCGCCGCGGAAGAAGCGCTTGAACAGGTCCGCCTGCTGGCCGGCCGGCACCCCCGAACCATTGTCCTCGACCACGATCTCGGCGGCGGCGCGGCCGTTGTCGAGCGTCATCTGCGAGACGTTCAGCGTGATGCGCGCGCCTTCGGGGCGCGCCAGCGGCACGTACTTCAGCGCATTGTCGAGCAGGTTCGCGATTACCTCGCGCAGCAGCACCGGGTTGCCGCGCACCACCAGCGGCGGCACGCTGGCGAGGTCGAATTCGTCGGGCGGCAGATCCTCGCTGTCGTCTTCGCCGGCCGAGGCAGCACGGCCGCTGCCGCCGCCGTGGTCGTCGTCGGTCTGGAAGCCCAGGTCGACATGGCAGGCCAGCGCGCGCGGCACCCACTCGGCGCCGGTCTCGAAGGCCAGCGCCGCCAGGTCGACGTCGACGAAGCGGGCCGCCTGCTCGCCCGGCTCGGCGCGAGCCAGCGACAGCAACTGGTTCGAGAGCCGCACCGCGCGGTCGGCGGCGGCGCGCAGCTCATGCACGGCGGTCAGGGTCTGCTGGGGGTCGCGCGCCACGGCGGCCTGCTCGGCATGCAGCTTCACGGCGGTCAGCGGCGTGCGCAACTGGTGCGCGGCATCGGCGATGAACTTGCGCTGCGCGTCGAGCGCGGTCTTCAGGCGGCCGAGCAGCGCGTTCATGGCGCTGGTCAGCGGCCGGATCTCGAGCGGCACCTCGGTCTCGTCGACCGGCTCCAGCGAGGTATGGGTCTGCCGGTTGAGCGAATCGGCCAGGTGCGTGAGCGGCCCGAGCTGCTGGTTCACCACGCGCCAGACGATGCCCCAGCCCGCCAGCAGCAACAGCAGCAGCGGCATCATGATCGCCACCAGGAACTCGGCCGCGATCTGGTAGCGGTGCCGCACCGGCTGGGCCACCTCGACGATCATCGGGTTGCCGCTGTCGGCCTGTTCCACGCGCACCTGCGCGACGCACACGGCCTGGCCTTCGTAGTCGGACTCGAACACATATGCGTAATGCATGCGGCGCACGCTGATGCCCTGCAGCGGCAGCTGCGGGTCGCCGGCCAGCTCGTGCTCGCCGTTGCTGATGCGGTAGATCAGCTGCTCGGCGGGATCGGAGAACATCGCCTGCGCCAGCGGCGGCACCGTGAATGGCGCGTCGGGCCCGGCGATCTGGATCTGCTTGGAGATCGCGGTGGCGAGATCGGCCAGCGAACGGTCGATCACGTGCTGCGTGTACTGCCAGGCCAGCCAGTAGGCGATCAGGCCGCTCATCAGCGCGAGCATCGACAGCGGGGCGGCGAGGCGGCGCAGCAGCGAGCGGCGCAGGCTGGAAGCGGCCGGTTCAGTGGACATCGCGTCAACCATCCAAAAAGCCGCGCCCGGCATGAACCGGGCGCGGCGGGGATACGAAAACGAAAACGCGGCACGGCGCGAGGCCGGTCGCGTTGGCGTTGGGGCGGCGGTGCCGCGTCAGGGCCGGCCCGCAGAGGGCCGGTGGACGCGCGGCGCGCGCGGCCTCAGACGCTGGCCGGCTGGCGGATTTCCTGCAGCAGGTAGCCGAAGCCGCGCACCGTGACGATCTCGACACGGCACTGCTCGAGCTTCTTGCGCACGCGGTGCACATAGACTTCGATCGCGGTGTCGCCGAGGTCGCCGCCGAAGTGGGTCAGGTGATCCTGCAGCTGGGCCTTGCTGACCACGCGGCCGTGGCGCAGCAGCAGCATTTCGAGCACCGCGAATTCGCGCGGCGACAGTTCGAGCGGCTTGTCGTCGTTGAAGATGCGGCGATCGACGCCCGACAGGCGTACGCCGCCAAGCGAGACTTCCGGACGCGGCATGTCGCTGTGCGGGCCGCTGCGGCGCATCACGGCGCGGATCCGCGCTTCCAGCTCGGCCGGCTCGAAGGGCTTGAGCATGTAGTCGTCGGCGCCCGAGTTGAGGCCTTGCACGCGGTCGTTCAGTTCGTCGCGCGCGGTCAGCACGATCACCGGCGTGTGGCGGTTGGTCTGGCGGAAACGCGACAGCAGGGTCATGCCGTCGATGCCGGGCAGGCCCAGGTCGAGGATCACCAGTTCATGGCGATTCTGCGCGAGCGCCTGCTCGGCGAAAATGCCGTCATGAACCATGTCGACGGTGAAGCCGGCTTGTTCGAGGCTGCTCTGGATGCCGCGTGCGATGGGGCGGTCGTCTTCGATGAGGAGGAGTCGCATGAGATTCGCTCAAGTACAATGGGTTGGCTGGGACAGCACGACGCCGTTTCCAACCGCATGTCGCGTGGCCGACGACAGGCAAGGCGGCTAGCGAACGAAATTCCAACTATATGTCCGACATCTTGATCCACGAACTCGAAGCCGCGATCAATTTCTGGCGCGCCCGTTCGCCGTCCAGCGGCGACGAACTCAGACTGTGCGAAGAAGCGAGCGCGCTTTCCAAGCCGTATGCGTTGCTGATTGTACAGCGGCAAAGCGCACTGAAACCGGAAGGTTTGGACCCCATTTCGCGTCGCGCCTGGGAGTCTTACGTGCGCCTTATGAACGGCTTGGAAAGCTGAAGGCTCGCGCCTTTTCACAGCTTTCCGTTCTCAAAGGAACGCGCGGTGGCGGTGAACCGTTGACGCGCGTTTTGCTTTGCGCCTCGCTTTTGTGGTGAAGCCATGAAGAATCGGCGGCAGCGGCATGATGCGCGCTGACAGCCGTGATTCGCGCGGCCTGCGAGAATGGCGGTTTTGTCAGGCGCCTGTCGGACCGGCGTCGGCAGTTTGTCGGTTTCGCCATATCGATCCCATCCACGATTCCGTAATCGTTCGAAATAGGGCGGGGCGGGAGCAATGGTCGAGCCGGCATGCTGCGATCGCAGCAGCGGTTCAAAGGGGAGGGAAAAGAGCGCCGCGCGGGATGATGATGCGCGGCGCCCTGGGGGATCAGCCGAGCTGGGCCTCGTGGCCCGCTGCGTCGATGAAGCGCGCCAGCGCGATATCGCGTTCGGTCAGGCCGTTCGCGTCGTGCGTCGAGAGCGTGATGTCGACGCGGTTGTAGACATTGAACCACTCGGGATGGTGGTTCATTTCCTGCGCCTTGATGGCAACCCGCGTCATGAAGCCGAACGCGGCGTTGAAGTCGGCGAAACGCAGGCTGCGCTCGATCGCATCGCGGCCGGGCACGGCCGACCAGTGCGGCAGCGTCTCGAGCTGCGTCTTGCGTTCTTCCGATGTGAGCTTGTGGATCATCTGATGGCCTCGTCTCCGAATGAGGCGCGCCGATCTCGTGGAGGCGCGCCGATCCGGACAGTCTTTCATACTTGCGGGCATCGCCGCTTGATCGGGGCACGATCAAGCGCGATCTCGCGGCTCAGTGCGTGGCGTCCTGGTCCTGCGCCCAGCCCTCGCCGGTGCCGCGATGGATCACCCGGTCGGCGTCGAGCACGGCGCCGGCCGGGTACTCGCTCAGGCCGGCCAGGCGCCTGGCTAGGGCGCGCGCATCGACCTTCAGCAGGGCGAACAATTGCTCGAAGTCGTCGATCGCGAAGTAGGTCTTCTGGAAGGTGTCGATGCGGTAGGCGGTGCGCATCACGCGATCGAGCTCGAAGCCGTTCCGGTTGGGCGCCTCGCTCTCCAGGCTGTAGACCGACTCGCCGCAGCTCGACACGATGCCCGCGCCGTAGATCTGCAGCCTGTCGCGATCGTGCCGGCTGCGGATCAGCCCGAACTCGACCGTGTGTCAGTACAACCGCCCCAGCAGCGAGAGCGCGAACGGATCGTCGGCAACCGCCAGCGCGGCCCGGCCATAGGCGTGCATGTAGTCGGCGAACACCGGGTCGATCAGCAGCGGCACATGGCCGAACAGATCGTGGAGGCAGTCGGGTTCCTGCAGGTAGTCGAGCTGGTCCGGGCGGCGCATCCACCAGGTCACCGGGAAGCGGCGCTCGGCCAGGTGGGCGAAGAACACGTCGCTGGGCACCAGACCCGGCACCGCGACGATCTTCCAGCCGGTGGCGGGCTCGAGTTGCCGGTTCACCTCCTCGAACGAGGGCACGCGATTGGCCGGCAGCGTGAGCCGCTTCATGCCGGCCACGAAGGCGTCGGCGGCGCGCCCCTCGAGCAGCGCCGTCTGCCGCGCATAGAGCTGCGCCCACACCGCGTGATCCACCCGGCCGTAGCGCTCGAGCGGCTGATCGATGGTGAAATCGGCGCGGGTTTCGAGGCCCGCGTCGAACTGCTCCTGCAGTTTCGCGGTGACGACGGTGGACATGACAGGCTCGCTGGCGGGTAATGGAACGAGATGCCAGTGTAGAGCGGTGAGGGTGCGGTGAGGGTGCGGTAAGGGCGCAATCTCGACGTGAAATCACTCAATGATGCGATAATTTCGCATCAATAAGCTATTTAACGCGGAGATTTTTCATGCTGGAACTCGATCACTTCGACCTGGCCTTGCTCGACGTGCTGCAGCGCTTTGGACGCGCCACCCATCAGCAGCTCGGCGAGCAGGTGTCGCTCTCGCCCTCGCAGATCGGCCGCCGCCTGCAGCGGCTCGAATCGGCCGGCGTGATCGACGGCTATCGCGTAGTGCTGCGGCCCGAGCGGCTCGGGCTGGGGGTGACCGCCTTCACGAGCCTGAAGCTCAAGCATCACGGCGATTCGATCATCGAGCAGTTCCAGCAGCAGATCGACGTGCTGGCCGAGGTGCTCGAATGCCATGCGGTGGTAGGCGACGCCGATTACCTGCTGCGCATCGTGGCGCCCGACCTGAACGCGCTGTCCACCTTCGTGATGAAGAAGCTGATGCGGGTACCCGGCGTGGACAGCGTGCGCTCGAACATCGTGCTGACCACCTTCAAACGCAACGGGCCGCTGCCGCTGTCGCACCTGGAGCCGGGCGCGGCGCCGGCCTGAGGCGGCACCGCCTCTTCAATGCGCGCGCGGCACCGCATCGGGGTTCGCGCGGGCGAGCCAGGCGGCAGCCGGTCCCGCGCGCGGCGTCGCGCTCAGGCGGCGCTCGGCTCCTGCGCGGCGAGCAGGTCGACCGTAGGCGACCGCCACCAGGTCCTCGCTCGACACGCCGAGCTTGGCGAAAGGGCTATCCATTTAGCTCCACCTAAGCGACCATCGCAGGGTGAACGAGTTTCAATCATCCCCTCTTGGGGGCATCGACTACCCTCGAACGGGGAGTCAGTTTGAAGA
>JAYFRU010000092.1:0-9596 GCA_040946965.1 Burkholderia sp.
ACACCGTCACGTTGTGACTCTTGTGGATGTATTCGCTCATCCCCCAAAGTCTACGCCGCAAGCGGCGGGGAATAGGAACCGAAGAGATTGCAGCACATCCGACCCGATTCGGAAGTCGAGGCGCTGCTCGAATGCAGTGCAACACGAGGCGCCGCCCTCGCCGGCCCGGCGGCCGGCCGCGATGGCGAGCGCGCCGCCACCGCGCGGATCATGCGGCGCAGCATGAAACGTGCCGCATCGCGTCCAGGAAGCAATCGAATCACAGCCCCCTCTCGAGCCCGGGCGACATCGGCATGACATCGTGCGCGCGCTTGTCTGCCGACAGCGCTCGCCACCTCGTCGAGCCTCCGCCGCTGCCGCCGCGCGCGGGACTCGTAAAGCGCTTACCTCAAACCGATAGTTTGCTATCGAATGGAATCCCGATATCATCCGCCGGATGTCGAATCTCCATGCCCTGCGCCTGGCCGTCAGCAGCACCCTGGTCACCGCCGCCCGCAAGTGGCGCCGGACCAGCGACTCGCTGCTCACCGCCTACCACGTGTCCGAGGCCTGCGCCACGCCGCTCTTGATCGCCGGCCGGCTCGGCGAGGCGGTCCGCCAGATCACGCTCGCCGAACACGTCGGCATCGAGGGGCCTTCGCTGGTGCGGCTGCTCGACCAGCTCTGCGCGGCCGGCCTCACACGCCGCGACGAGGACCCGGCCGACCGCCGCGCCAAGACCGTCACGCTCACCGACGAGGGCCGCGCCGTCACGGCGAAGATGGAGGAAGACCTGCGCGTGCTGAAGTCGGTCAGTCGCGCCGATCTGGAAGCCACGCTGCGCGTCCTGAACGCCTTCAACGACTCGGGCGATGCCGGCGATCGGAGCGCCCCATGACCTACCCGAGCCTGCGCGATTGGCTGTTCTCGGGCAAGACCTTCGCCGCCTCGATGCTGGCGCTCTACCTCGGCTTGTATTTCCAGCTGCCGCGCCCCTACTGGGCGATGGCCAGCGTCTATATCGTCTCGAATCCGTTCGTCGGCGCGACCCGTTCGAAGGCGCTCTACCGCGCGCTGGGCACCGCGCTCGGCGCCTCGGCCGCGACCCTGCTGGTGCCGCCCTTCGTCGAGACGCCCTTCCTGTTCAGCGTGATCGTCGCGCTCTGGACCGGCACCCTGCTGTATCTCGCCATGTCGGACCGCACCGCGCGCAGCTACGTGTTCCTGCTGGCCGGCTACACCATGCCGCTGATCGCGCTGCCCACCGTCACCGATCCGACCACCGTGTTCGACGTGGCGATCGCGCGCACCGAGGAGATCATCCTGGGAATCGTCTGCGCCAGCGTGGTGGGCAGCGCGATCCTGCCGAACCGCCTCGCGCCGACCCTGATCGAGCGTGCCGACGGCTGGTTCCGCGACGCCGCCTTCTACGGCCGCGAGACGCTCTCGGGCCACCTGGCGGGCAAGGCGCTGTCGGCCTGCCGGCAACGGCTGGCCGCCACCCTCAATGCCCTGGAATTCCTGCTCAGCCAGCTCGGCTACAATCACGCCCACCCGCGCGTGCTGGCGCGCGCCGAGGCCCTGCATGGCCGCATGCAGTTGTTTCTGCCGCTGATGTCGGCGCTCGCCGATCCGCTGGTCGCGCTGATGCGCGAACTCGACAAACTGCCGGCCGAGCTGGAATCGCTGCTGGCCGATGCGGCGCGCTGGTTCGACGCGCCGCTGCCGGCGCCGGCCGATGCCACCGGCGCAATCGCCGACCCGGTGGCGGACCGGCTGCGCGAGCGTATCGTCGCGCTGCAGCCGACCGGCGACGCGATGGTGAGCTGGGACGGCGCGCTGCTGTCGAACGCGCTGTGGCGGCTGCGCCAGGTGGTCGACGTCTGGCAGGACTGCCGCTCGCTGCGCGCGCTGATCGGCAACGAGGCGGGCATCTGGCAGCCGCGCTACCGCCACTGGCGGCTGGGCGGCACCGAGCGCTTCTACGATCGCGGCATGATGCTGTTCTCCACGCTGACGGCGGCCGGCGCAATCGTGTTCGCCTGCTGGCTGTGGATCTCCTCGGGCTGGAACGACGGCGCCGGCGCGGTCACGCTGGCGGCGGTGGCCTGCTGCTTCTTCGCCGCGCTCGACGAGCCCGCGCCGCAGGTGTTCCGCTTCTTCCTCGCGACCTGCGCGAGCGTGGTGTTCGCCGGGCTCTACCTGTTCGTGGTACTGCCGCACGTGCACGATTTCGCGATGCTGGTGCTAATCTTCGCCGGGCCCTTCATCCTGATCGGCACGCTGATCCCACGCCCGCAGTTCAATCTCGTGACGATGCTGGTGGCTGTCAACACCGCCACCTTCATCAGCATCCAGGACGCCTACTCGGCCGACTTCCTGGTGTTCCTGAACAGCAATATCGCCGGCGTCGCCGGGCTGCTGTACGCCTTCGTCTGGACTCGCGCCACGCGCCCGTTCGGCGCCGAGCTGGCGGCGCGCCGGCTGCTGCGCTCGAGCTGGGAGGACGTCGCGAAATCGGCCTCGCGCCAGCCGGTCGCCGACCAGCGCAACCATGCCTCGCGCATGCTCGACCGCGTCACGCAGCTGCTGCCGCGCCTGGCCGCCTCCGACGATCACCGCCATCCCTCGATCGAGACCTTCCGCGACCTGCGCGTCGCGCTCAACGCGCTCGACCTGCATCGCTCGCTGCGCTGCCTCGACGGCGACGTGCCCGAGGCGATCGACCGCGTGCTGGCCGGCGTGAGCGCGCATTACGCCGCCTGCGCCGAATCCAATGCGCGGCAGCCGGCCTCGCCAGCCCTGCTCGAATCGATCGACGACGCGCTCGACGCGGTCGCGATCCGCCACCTGATCGGCACCACGCAGCCAGGCACGCCGCCGCGCGGCGACGGCGCCCCGGCCCAGGCACGCGCCGCCGCTCCTGCCGCTCCGGTTGCGCCCGACACGCCGGCCGCGCCTTCCGCGGTCCGCGCCGCGCGGCCCGCCGCGGCGCTGCAGCGCGGGCTGCGCGATGCGCTGCATGCGCTGGTCGGCCTGCGCCTGTCGCTGAACCCCACGCTGATGCAGGCGCTGCCGCCCGCCACCGCGCCCGGCGCCCCGCAGGCCTGATCCCGACGACACCATGCCCACTCCATTGCGACCATGATCGGCGAATTCGACATCTTCGGCGTGTTCGTGCCGGCACCGCTGGTGCTGATGCTGATCGCCTACCTGATCAATATCGCGGTGCGCGCGATCCTCACGCGCACCGGCATCTACCGCTTCGTCTGGCATCGTTCGATCTTCGACCTAGGCATGTACGTGTTCGTGCTGGCCGGCGTCGTGATCGCGTCCCACCATTTCGTGGCTACCTGACAACACCAAGAACCCAAGAACGTGAACGCGAAAAAAACCTGGCTTTCGACGGGGCAGATCCTGCTGACCCTGATCGTGGTGGTGGTCGCCGGCCTCGTGCTGTGGCGCATCGTCAACTACTACATGTTCTCGCCCTGGACCCGCGACGGCCACGTGCGCGCCGACGTGATCCAGGTCGCGCCCGACGTGTCGGGGCTGATCACCGAGGTGCGGGTGGTCGACAACCAGGCCGTCTCGCAAGGCCAGGTGCTGTTCGTGATCGACCGGGCGCGCTACGCGCTCGCGCTGCGCCTGGCCCAGGCCACGCTCGAGCAGCGCGCCGCGACGCTGGCCCAGGCGCGGCGCGAATACGCGCGCAATCTCAAGCTCGGCAACCTGGTGGCCAGCGAGCAGCTGGAGGAAAGCCGCACCCGCGTCGACCAGGGCGAGGCCGCGCTTGCCGACGCGCAGGTCAATGTCGATACCGCCAGGCTGAACCTGCAGCGCACCACCATCGTCAGCCCGGTGGACGGCTACCTGAACGACCGCGCGCCGCGCGTGGGCGAATACGTACCGGCCGGCCGCGCCGTGCTGTCGGTGGTCGACCAGCATTCGTTCCGCGTCGACGGTTATTTCGAGGAGACCAAGCTGCGCGGCATCCATATCGGCCAGCCGGTGGACATCAGCGTGATGGGCGAGTCGCGGCCGCTGCGCGGCCATGTGCAGAGCATCGTCGCGGCGATCGAGGACCGCGACCGCACGCAGAGCTCGAACCTGCTGCCCAACGTCAATCCGGCCTTCAGCTGGGTGCGGCTGGCGCAGCGGATTCCGGTGCGTGTCGCGCTCGACGAGGTGCCCGACGATTTCCGCATGATCGCCGGACGCACCGCCACGGTGGCGATGCGCGCGCCCGATGCGCGCGAGCAGCGCAAGGCGCCAGCCGCAGCGCAGCCGGCCAGCGGGGCTTCGGCGCCGGCATCGGCTGCGGGCGTGACGGGCGCAAGCGGCTCCGCCACCACCATCAACACCCTTTCGCCGGCAGAGGCGACGGCCGCCCCCGCGAGCGGAGCCTCGCGATGAGCAGCCCGCGCTCGCGCCGGCGCGCCGCGCTCGCACCGCTGGCCGCCGCCGTGCTGGCACTGGGTGCCTGCACCACGGTCGGCCCGAACTGCCAGTTGCCGAAACAGGCCCTGGTCAACGCCCCGCTCGCGAACGCCCCGCTCGACGGCGCCGGCGACGGCAGCCCGCTGGTCTCGCACGGCGTGGTGCCGGTCAACTGGTGGCGGCTCTACGACGACCCGGTGCTCGACGACCTGGTGCGGCTGGCCCTGCATTCCAATACCGACCTGCGCGTGGCGGCCGCCAACCTGGCCCGCTCGCGCGCCGCGCTCGACGTGGCCAACGCCCAGGGCGGCTTCTCCGGTGGTTTCGCCGGGGGCGCGCAGCGCGCGCAGGAATCGGCCGAGCAGTACCTGCTGACCGAGAAGCTGCCGGTGGTCAACGAAGGCGCCTTCAATATCAACGTGTCCTACGAGTTCGACCTGTTCGGCAAGCTCAAGCGCGGCGTCGAGGCCGCGCGGGCCGATACCGACGCGGTCAAGGCCACCGGCGACTTGGCCCGCATCACGGTGGTGGCCGACGTGGTGCGCGTCTATGTGGAATCCTGCTCGGCGGCCGAGGAGCTCGAGATCGCGAAGCAATCGCTCGAGTTGCAGCAGCAGCGCGTGGCGCTGTCGCGCCTCCTGCGCGACGCGGGCTGCGGCAGCCAAACCGAGGTGACCACCGGCACCACCCAGGTACGTACGCTGGCGGCCGACATCCCGCGCTTCGAGGGACGCCGCAAGGTGGCGCAATACCAGCTCGCGGCCCTGCTCGCGCGTGCGCCGGCCGAGCTGCCGGCTGCGGCGCTGAGCTGCAAGCGGCTGCCCGGGCTGAGCCAGCCGATCCCGGTCGGCGACGGCACCGCGCTGCTGCGGCGGCGCCCCGACGTGCGCGAGGCCGAGCGCAAGCTGGCCGCCTCGACGGCGCGCGTCGGAGTGGCGACCGGCGACATGTATCCGACCGTCAGTTTCGGCGCCTCGGTCGGCACTACCGGGATCTTCGGCGATCTGTTCTCGCCGACCACCAACCGCTGGTCCTTCGGTTCGCTGATCAGCTGGACCTTTCCCGCCAACGGCCAGCGGGCCCGCGTGCGCGAGGCCGAAGCCGCCACCGGCGGCGCGCTGGCGCAGTTCGACGGCGTGGTGTTGAACGCGCTGCGCGAGACCCAGACCAGCCTCGCCACCTATGCCGCCGATACGCAGCGCGCCGACGCGCTGCGCACCGCCTACCAGTCGGCACGCGATTCGGCCGACGAAACGCATCGCCTTTACGCGGCGGGGCGCGAGTCCTTCATCTCGGACCTGGATGCCACCCGCACCCTGACCAGCGTGCACGCGCAGGTGGCCGCCGCCGAGGGCCAGGTGGCCGCCGACCAGGTGCGCCTGTTCCTGGCGCTGGGTGGCGGCTGGGAGGGCGAGACGGGCACGGGTGTCGAAGACGGCGCCGGGCGCGCGTCGATGCCCGCTTCCGCGCCGGTACCCGCTTCGGCCACGGTGCGCTGATTCCCGGGCGGGATGGCGGCACGGCTTGCGCGGCCGGCTTGCCGGCGACCTATCGAGCCATCGGCGGTGAAGCGCGACGCGGCATCGCTCGCGTGGCGCCGCGCATGGCGACCCGGCTCGAGCCTCGGCTTTCTCGCCGCGCTCCGCTCGTCGCCGTCGGCCCCGCCGTCTCGCGCCGTCGACGGCAAGCCGAGCCGAGCCGCTGCGAGGATCACGCAACGGCACGCAAGACGACATCGCTCAACGCCCCGCTCCCCCCTGCCGCTTGCCGCCCGCCGCCGGCGAGCGCCAGATCGCGCAATCGACCATGAACCCGATCGCCAGCGCCGCCGCGCCGATCGCGAACAGCAGCGCGTGCCGGCCACCGCTCAGGCCGAAGATCGCCGAATAGGCATAACCGCAAAGCGCTTGCGAGGCCGCGAACACGGTGGTCGCCCGACTCCACATCGCGTGCTGCCGCGCATGCCGCTCGGGCAGCGTCTGGTGCACGCGGGCCAGCATCAGCGGCACGATGCCGGGCGGGAAGCTGCCGATCACGACGGTCAGCAGGCCCACCGCCACCAGGTTCGTCGATAGCGCGAGCGCCGCGACCGCCAACGCCTGCACCAGCATCACCGCGCGCATCGAGGGCGTGGGACCGAACCGGTCGGCGAGGAAACCATAGGGCGGCGGCCCGGCGATCGCGCCCACTCCGTAGAGGATCCAGAACAGCGCGCCGAGATGGGCACCCGCGCCCAGGCCGCGCACCACGAAATCCACCAGGAACACCATTGCCGGCACCAGCCCGAGCGCCATCAGCCCGTATTCGACGTAGAGCAGCAGCACGATGCGCGGCGTATCCGTGGGCAGCGGCGGCAGCAACGCCCGAGCCCCGGCATCGCTGCCGGCCGCGCCCGAGTCCGGCCAGCAGAACCAGCTCGCCGCGCTGAGCAGCGCGGAGAACAGCGCCAGGCCAAGCCAGGTATCATGCAGCCCGAGGCCGAGCAGTAGCGGCACCAGCGTGCCCGAGCCGGCGATGCCGAGCCCCAGCCCGAGGAACACCGCCCCGCTCGCGGTGCCCTTGCGCGCGGCCTGCACATGCGGCAGCACGGTGGCTGCCACCAGCACCATGATCGAGCCGCCCGCGATGCCCGAGGCGAGCCGCCAGACGAAGAACCAGGCTTCCGACACCGGGAACGCGCAGGCCGCGAAGGCCAGCGTGACCAGCAGCATCATCGCGCGCAACACCGCGCGGTTCGACAGGCGCCGCGCCAGCGGCCGCCCGGCCAGCGCCCCGACCAGGTAGCCGGCGAGATTGGCCGCGCCGAGGAACACCACGTCGGTGGCAGCGAACCATTGCGCCTCGATCAGCGACGGCAGCAGCGGCGTGTAGGCGAAACGCGCCAGGCCGATGCCGACCAGGCTCGCGCACAGGCCCGCGAAGATGAATCGCCAGATGGCGACGCTGCCGGGCGCGGCCTGGGCGCCGGGTACGGATTGGGTGGACATGACGAAACGACTCCTGTGACGCCGCGCCGGCCTTCGCGCCGGCGCATGACTGGAAACGACCGAGGAAAGCATGGATGTCGATTTATCTTTGACATCAATGTCAAGTTCGACACTCCAGTCAAACTTGACACTATCGTCAAAGATTTGTTTAATAGCCCCCGGCCGTCGTTTCAAGCATGAATCTGGAGGACCACCATGGCCGGCGTACGACAATTCGACGAAGGCGAGATGCTCGACAAGGCGCTCGCGTTGTTCTGGAAGAAAGGCTACGCGGACACCTCGATGCAGGAACTGGCGGCCGCCACCGGCGTGCAGCGCGGCTCGCTGTACAACGCCTATCGGGACAAGGAAACGCTGTTCCTGCGCGTGTTCAAGGTCTATGCCGCGCGCTTCCTGGAGGGCGCGCGCCGCACGCTCGAGGCGCCGCGCGCCTGGATCAGGCGCTCGAGGCCTTCTTCGCCTACGTGATCGCCTCGATGACCACCGGCACGCCCACCCGCAGCTGCCTGTCGACCAAGACCGCAGTGGCCGGTGATCGCATCGACGAGCCGATCCGACAAGCGCTGGCCGCCATGCTGGACCGCTTCGAGGCGGCACTGGCGGCGCGCCTGGCGCAGCCCGACCCCGAGCTCGAACCGAGCGTGCCGGCCAGGGAAGGGGCGGCGCTGATCATCACCTTCACGCGCGGCATCGTCGTGATCGAGCGCGTCTACCAGGAACCGCAGCGCCTACATGCCAATGCGCGCACGCTGGTGGCGATGCTGCAGCGGCCTCGCCGAGGAGCGGCTGAGGCCTGAGACGAGGCTGGAAGCGGGTCGGAAGCGGACCTGGCACGGAGGCCGAAGGTCGGCGGTCGCGGTCTGCCGCTTCGCGCGGCCCGGCCCGGCATGGCCGCAGCGCATAATCGTAACGGAAGTGTCACGCGCGGCGCCCAACCGCTGTACCATCGCGGCTCGAACCGTACCACCCAGCATCATCCGCCATGCCAGCCAATTCGCAGCCGCGCACCTATGCCATGCCCGAGCGCAGCGACCGCCTCGATTTCTACATCCGGGACCAGACCACCCGACAGCCGATCACCGAGCCGCATCGCCACGCCTATTTCCAGATCCAGTTCAACCTCGGCGGCGATACGCAGCAACGCATCGGCGGCGTCACGCGCCCGTTTCCGCGCGGCGCGCTGGCCTTCATCCTGCCGTTTCGCGAGCACCTGATCCCGCATCCGCCGGGCGCGCACTTCATCGTCATCAACTGCTCGCAGCAGTTCCTGCGCAGCGACCTCGACGTCGATCCGCTCAATCTCGACGACGTGCCGGTGCAGCGCGTGCCGGAACTCGCCCCGTTCCGCTTCCAGGAGCGGGTCGACTACATCCTGACCGGCGACGCCTTCGACGACGCACGCCGACTCGCGCAGCGCATGCTCGACGTGAACCGCGAGCGCAGCTTCGGCTCGGTGACGCTGCTGCGCGGCTACCTGCTGCAGCTGATCGGCCCGGTCAGCACCCAGTACGCAGGCGCGCTCGGCAAGCTGGCGCAGAGCCACGGTGCCCAGAAGGCCGGCCGGCGCGACGCGCTGGCCCGCATGATGCGTCACATCCGCGCCAACCGGACGAGCGGCGAGCTGACCCTGACCGGCACCGCCGAGGCCGCTTTCCTGTCGCCGAACTACCTGGCCCACCTGATCCGCAAGGAGACCGGCAACACCTTCACCGAGCTGGTGACCGAGCGGCGCATCGCGCTCGCGCAGTCGCTGCTCGCGCATACCACGCGGCGCATCGCCGATATCGCGCACGATGTCGGCTTTCGCGACGAGGGTTATTTCTCGCGGCGCTTCCGCGCCTGCGTGGGGATGTCGCCGAAGGACTATCGCGAGGCCAACGGCGAGGATGCCGAGGCGCAAGCGGCCGGGCCGGCGGCAGCCGAGGCCGGCGCCGAGCCGGCTGCGGCGGACGCGGGCGACCCGGCGGACGTCGCGGCTGGCGGCATCGACGCTGCCGGCTCCGGCGGCGACCCGGACAGCGAGGACGCCGACAGCAAGACCGACGGCGGTGCCCACCGCGCCTGAGCTCGCCGGCCGCGCGAAACGTAGATTTGTCCAGAATCTCGACAGCTTAGAGACGGTTTCAAAAAGGCCCTGCGGGGCTGTTAACTTTCGCGGCGAGCTGTTAACCTCAGGCATCGGAACAACCG